>DAIOUP010000069.1:0-8222 GCA_036759465.1 Bacteroidales bacterium | reverse complement strand
CCTTCAAGCACGAGATTTGAGGCTGCAAAGATGCTATTTTTTAACTTAGAATCAAAGTAAATATTGTCTCCGCCGCCCACCAGCACAAGCAGTTCGGGGTATTTTTCCTCATACATCCTGATTACACCTCCTATCTCGGCCCGAGCGCCGTTTACGGCTCCTGATTGAAGCGATTGGAGGGTGGTTTGGCCGATAAGTGGCACCTTTGTGCTTGCTTCGGCCAGGGGCAAACGGCTGGTGAAAGCATTCATGGCTTTTAGGCGCATGGTGATGCCCGGACTTATCGCTCCACCATGATAAATTCCATCGGCAGTAAGCAGGTCATACGTGATACAGGTGCCCATATCGATGACCAGCACATTGCGGCCCGGAAAACGTGCGTGTGCTGCTGCAACGGCAGCTATGCGGTCGTGTCCGAGGGTTTCGGGCGTTTGATATTCAATCGAAAAAGGGAGGGGGGTTAGATGGCTGAGGTGCTGAAAATTACAATACTGCTCAATCAGCACCGTCAGGGCTTCGGGTACTTCACGCACTGCCGATATGATGGCTGCTGTGGGCTGGTGCACTTCCAAAGCCACTTGGAGCGCTTTGGGCGACTCCGGATTGAAAAATACAAGGTCATCCAAAGCGCCTGTTCCAGAAAACAGGGCTTTCGAAGCGGTATTTCCAAGATCGATAGCAAGTCGTATGCCCATAGTTTTGTTTTCAGGCTTGCAAAGGTATTGATTTTGAGTGGCCTCATTTTTTTTGGACATCATTAATTCATAATTAAACTTTTGGTTTATCTTTGCACTCCCAAACAAGCTGGTACCATAGCTCAGCTGGTAGAGCAACGGACTGAAAATCCGTGTGTCCTTGGTTCGAATCCGAGTGGTACCACAAAAGCCAAAACGCTCAAAATCAGTGTTTTGGCTTTTTCTTTTTCGATCATTTTGCCGTTTTCTGTTTTCACAACCGATTGCAATCGACTATCATGCTCAGCACCGGCCCATCATGGCAGGCGGCACTCTCATTTGCGTACCTTTGCACCCTCAATAAGTATGTTTTGTTTGATTACTAAGCGATTAGTTATCGAAAAAATCAGGTTTGAAATCAAAACATTGATCAAAATATGAAAAGAGTTTTAATTGTCACGGGTGGTGGCGACTGCCCTGGACTTAATGCGGTAATCCGGGCAATTGTAAAACGTGCCAGTCAGGAAAAAGACTGGGAAGTGCTTGGAAGCATACAGGCCTTTAATGGTATTTTGTGGGAACCAACCGAAGTGAAGGTGCTGACACCCGATGTGGTTCGCGGCATTCATTTTCAGGGAGGCACCATAATTGAAACTACCAATAAGGGCGGCCCATTTGCCTGGCCCGTGCGCAACGACGACGGAACATGGGGAGCTGTTGACCGCTCGGACGAGATGATCCGCAAGATCAAGTATCTGGGCATCGACGCAGTAATAAACATTGGTGGCGACGGATCTCAGCGTATCTCACAAGCTTTGTACGAAAAAGGGCTGCCTGTGATTGGTGTGCCAAAGACAATCGACAACGACCTTTCGTCCACCGACTCCACCTTCGGTTTTCAAACGGCTGTAGAGGTAGCCACCGAAGCCGTTGATAAGCTGGTTACCACTGCGGCAAGCCACAACCGCGTATTTGTGGTGGAAGTAATGGGACGTTATGCAGGCTGGATTGCCCTCAATGCAGCTGTTGCAGGCGGGGCTGAAGTGTGTCTCATTCCTGAGTTTCCATATGATATCAGTATCGTGAAGGAAAAGCTTGAAGCGCGTTTCACCCGAGGTCGCGGATTTGCGGTTGTAGTAGCCTCGGAAGGTGCACGTCCGAAAAACGGCGAAATGGTGTACGAAACGAGCGATGAAGTGGGCTACGAGAACCTACGTTTGGGTGGTATCGGCCGTCAGCTTATTCGTCAGCTTAAGGATGCCGGATTCGAGCCTGATATGCGCGAAACAGTGCTGGGTCACCTTCAGCGCGGAGGCATTCCTATTGCCTACGACCGCGTTTTGTCGGCTCAGTTTGGCGTGAAAGCTTTCGAAATGGCGCTTAAAGGCGAATTTGGTAAAATGGTCTCCTACCGACATCCCTATTTTATATCTGTACCTCTTAAAGATGCCATTGCCAAGCCCAACTATGTTACCCTCGACAATGCTCTGGTTAAGACCGCAACCGGTTTAGGTATCTCTTTAGGAATCGACATCAATAATCCCTGATGCTTTCGGTAAGTGTCAGGGCTTTGCCCGCCGAATTGCCTAAATCAGGCTCGGTTAGCAAAGCGGTGGCTGTGATCGATGTGCTTCGTGCAACCAGTGTAATGGCTACTGCCCTACACAACGGTGCACGAGCAATTTATGCACGTGCCGAAATTGAAGAAGCCCGAAGACTGAAAACCGAGCTCGGACCGGACACCTTGTTGTGCGGTGAGCGGAATGGCGGACGCATCGAAGGTTTTGATCTGGGCAATTCGCCTTATGAGTTTGAAAAACAAGTTGTTGAGGGCAAGAATATAATAATGTGTACAACCAACGGTACAAGGGCAGTGGAAGCTACCCTGAGTGCTGGGGTGCTGCTGGCCATGTCGTTTGTCAACCTCAGCTCAGCTTCAAAAATACTGCTCGAAACCGGTTTGCCGGTCGAATTGCTTTGTGCAGGAACCAACGGACGATTCTCGCTCGACGATGCACTCTGCGCCGGCATGGCTATAGCATGGCTTTCAAAGCATACCGCCGTTGAAACCGACGACCTCGGTCAACTTCTGTTGCATATGGCATTGCAGGAAGGCACGATAGGGCAGAAGCTTCAGCGATGCTCACACAAATTATTTCTCGAGGCCTCAGGATATGAACGGGATGTGGCATTTTGCCTCACACCTGACAGCACCGAAGCTGTTCCCATCATGACCTCTAATGGGTATTTTACTTCATCAGGACGCTGAAAAAGCATACTCGGGAGCAGTGTAAGGATGGCTGAATGGCTTGCTCCCACTTGGCATAATTCGTTAATTTTGCAGCTTGACAGTATTCAATTCTCCACGTATGCCTGAATATCCAGGACAGCTAACGAGCAAACTCTCCAATGTCGGTACTTCCATCTTTGCAGTAATGTCCAGACTGGCTGTTGAACACAACGCCATAAACCTCTCGCAGGGATTTCCTGACTTTCCGATTTCTGAAAAGCTCGTAGCCCATGTGAATCACTACATGAAAAAAGGGTTCAATCAGTATGCCCCCATGCCGGGCGTGCCGGTTTTGCGCAGCGCCATAGCCGACAAGGTTAGCCGTACCTATCAAGTGGATTATGATCCCGAAACGGAAATCACCATAACAGCCGGAGCTACCCAGGCACTGTTTACCGCTATTACCGCTTTTGTGAAAGAAGGCGACGAGGTTATCATTTTCGAGCCGGCCTACGACAGTTATGCACCTGCTGTGAGGCTGCAGGGAGGATTAGTAAAATACGTGCGCCTTGCCCAACCCGATTTCACGATACAGTGGGATGCTGTGAGAAAAATGGTTTCGAACCGCACCCGCATGATCATTATCAACAGTCCGCACAATCCATCGGCCAGCCTGCTGAGCCACGAGGATATGAATCAGCTTGAGCAGCTGACCAATAATCGCGACATCATTGTGCTTAGCGATGAGGTTTACGAGCACCTCATTTTTGATGGTAAGAAGCATTTCAGCGCCTGCCTATATCCTGGATTGGCTCAGCGAAGTCTTGTAGTAGGCAGCTTCGGGAAGACTTTTCACGCAACCGGATGGAAAACGGGCTTTGTACTTGCACCGGCAAAACTTACCACTGAGTTTCGCAAAGTGCACCAATTCAACGTTTTTGCAGTGAACACCCCAATACAGTTTGCCATTGCTGACATGCTGAAGGATGAATCCAACTACAACAGTTTGCCGCAATTTTTTCAGTCCAAACGCGACTTTTTTACCTCGCTTCTCCTTGAATCACGGTTTAGGATATTGCCCAGCTACGGCACTTATTTTCAGCTGCTCGATTATTCGGCCGTTTCCGAATTGCCAGAAAAAGACTTTGCCACCTGGCTGGTGTGCGAACACGGATTGGCTGTCATTCCGCTTTCGGCTTTTTATCACGACCAGTTTAACCAACGGCTGGTGCGGGTTTGCTTTGCCAAGACCGAAGAAACCTTGACCAAAGCAGCTGAAGTTTTATGCAGGATTTGAGCCTTGCCCTGCTCCAAACCCACATTGTGTGGGAGGATGCTGAAGAAAACCACAGGCATTTCGGGGCCTTGCTTAGCCGGCTCACCACACGACCCGACCTTGTGGTGCTGCCCGAAACCTTCAATACAGGATTTCCTGTCGACGCCTCGAGATTCGCCCAAAAGCCCGATGGTCCCAGTATGCAATGGATGGCGGATCAGGCTAAAAACCTTGGGGCAGTGGTTTGCGGAAGCCTTTTGCTCGAAACCCAAGGAGGTTTTCAGAACACATTTGTGTGGATGCGGCCCGACGGCACTTTCAGCACCTATGCCAAGCGACACGTATTCCGGATGGGCGGTGAGCATCGCAGCATTGTGCCTGGTGAAAAGCTTACGGCCGTTGAACTGAAAGGATGGAAAATCAGACCGATGGTTTGCTACGACCTTCGCTTTCCGGTTTGGTGCAGAAATACCTATCAAAACGGTGATTTCGATTACGACCTGATGCTCTTTGTGGCCAATTGGCCCGAAGCACGATCATTCCCGTGGAAGCAGCTCCTTATTGCCCGTGCCATCGAAAATCAGGCCTGTGTAATTGGCTTGAACAGGATTGGTGAAGATGGTATTGGCAACACCTACAGCGGCGATTCTTGCTTGATTGATGCCAAAGGACAGGCGTTATGGAAGGCAAAGCCGCATCATCAAGAGATTTTTGAAGGAATACTGGAAGCCGGGCCACTTTTGGATTTCAGGAGAAAATTTCAGGTGGCTGCAGATTGGGATGCTTTTGCGTTAAATTTGGCCCGTCCAACAGATAAACTCGCATGAATATTATTATCGCCGGGGATGGAGAAGTGGGTTTCCACCTGGCAGAATCGCTTGTAAACAGCAACCATAATATTACGGTTGTTGACCCTCACGAAGACCTGCTCAGGATGATTGAATCGCACGCCGACCTGATGACTATCAACGGCGACAGCACTTCGATCTCAACCCTGCAGAGGGCTAATGTGCACAGAGCCGACCTTTTAATCTCCGTTGTTCATCAGGAGCAGGTCAACCTGCTTACCTGTATTCTGGCTAAAAAGCTGGGAGCAAAAAAGGTTGTTGCCCGTGTAAATACGATGGAAAACCTGAGCGTTCAAAACCGAAAAATCTATCAGGAACTGGGTATTGATGCATTGCTATCGCCAGAAGATATTGCTGCTCAGGAAATTATATCGCTGCTTAGGCAAACGGCTGCCACGGAGGTGTTTGAATTTTCCAATGGGCTGCTCCAACTGTTTATGATAAAGCTCGAAGCCAATGCCCCAGTAATCGGCAAGTCGCTCAACGAGATTGCTTCCACCCACCGCAATCTCGATTTCAGGGCACTGGCCATACACCGAAACAGGGAAACCTTTATCCCCAGGGGCGAAGACCGCTTCAATGTGAACGATCTGGCCTATGTGATTACAAAACCCAATGCTATTGACAATCTACTGTCGCTGGGCGGCAAAGTGCAGCATTCCATTAAAAATGTGATGATTGTTGGTGGCGGTCGCGTGGGACGCATCACGGCCAAGCGTCTGGAAAAGGAGATGAACATCAAACTCATCGAAAGGGACAAAGAGCGGTGTATGGTGCTCACCGATTACCTCGAAGATACGCTGGTGGTCAACGGCGATGCACGCAACATCCAACTGCTTGAAGATGAAGATATCAGCAGCATGGATGCGTTTATTGCACTCACCAACAGTGCCGAAACCAATATTCTTTCCTGCCTGCACGCCCGATCCAACGGGGTAAAAAAGACGATTGCCCTGGTAGAAAACATCGATTATATCGACATCTCGCAAAGTGTTGGTATTGATACCATTATCAATAAAAAGCTGATTGCCGCCAGCCATATGGTAAAATATACCATGAGCGAAGAGGTAGTGCAGCTAAAGTGCCTGAGCGGAATAGAGGCCGATGCTATGGAGTTGGTAGCCAGAGAGGGCTCTGCCGTTACGCGTAAACCCATCCGTAAGCTGCAAATGCCCGAAGGTGCCATCATAGGCGGCGTTGTAAAGGGCGACAAAGCATATATTGCCAATGCGGATATGCAGATCGAACCCAACGATAAGGCAGTGGTATTGGCCCTTCCCATGGCCGTTTACAAGATTGAGAAACTATTCCACTAACCCGGCATGGCCATGCAAGGCAGGTTTCAGGAATTCAATTTTGGCATCATCTCCCGCATCCTTGGTTTTCTGCTACTGGTAGAGGCTACATTTATGGCCACCGTATTGCCTATTTCCTTTATCGATGAAACGCTGAAAGAAAGATACTTCACTGATGCCCTGCTGGCCACTGTTGCTGCCGGGTTGCTCTTTTTCTTCATTGGGCGTAAAGCGCCTACAATCGTAGGCAAACGCGATGCCTACATCATCGTTTCTCTTACATGGATCGTCACTTCAGCATTTGGGGCCTTGCCATTTTACATGAGCGGCTACATTAATTCCTACACCGACGCTTTTTTCGAAACTGTTTCAGGTTTTTCAACAACCGGAGCAAGCATCATCACCGATATTGAGGCATTGCCCCGTGATCTGCTGTTCTGGCGCAGCCTGACGCACTGGCTCGGCGGAATGGGTATCATTGTCCTTTCGGTAGCTGTGCTCCCTATACTCGGCATTGGCGGTATGCAGCTTTTTATGGCCGAAATGCCCGGAGTTACGTACGACAAGCTTCATCCGCGTATTACCGATACGGCTAAACGCTTATGGGGCATTTATGTGATACTAACGGTTGCCCAGTTTCTCCTGCTTTGGGCAGGAGAAATGGACTGGTTCGATTCGGCTTGTCACACTTTTGCCACCATGGCAACCGGCGGTTTTTCGACGCGCAATGCGAGTGTTGCTGCTTTTGGGATTTATAGCCAGTATGTTATTATTGTATTCATGATTTTGGCCGGCACCAACTTTACTTTGCATTACTTCGCCTTGCATGGTTGGTTTGGCAAGGTGTGGGGCAACGAGGAGTTCCGCACGTACATTTACATCATAGCATTTAGCACGATCATAATCGGTGTTAATCTTTACTTGCATAACTCGGCGCAAATCGAGCCAATAGTTCGCGAGGTGTTGTTTACGGTTGTGTCCATTCTCACCACAACGGGCTTTGTTACTACCGATTACCTCCAATGGCCAACGTTTCTGTGGATGATTATTGTGCTGCTGATGTTTATCGGTGGCAGTGCGGGCTCCACGGGCGGTGGTATAAAGGTCATTCGGCAATCCTTGCTGCTCAAAAACTCTTTTATGGAGATGCGCAGGGCGATACATCCCGCGGCCGTATTGCCTGCAAAATATAATGGTAAGAGTGTTTCGCAGGATATCGTGTACAAAGTCATGGCCTTCTTTCTTGTTTACATCCTCATTTTTGCCGCTGGTGTGATGGTGCTCACTGCCATGGGCATCGATTTCGACACTTCCATTGGCGCGTCTGCGGCCTGTCTGGGCAATATTGGCCCGGGTATCGGCAAAGTTGGTCCGGTCTTCAATTACGAATTTCTCCCCGATGCCGCTAAGTGGGTGCTCTCGTTTTTGATGGTGCTTGGAAGGCTTGAGCTTTTCACTGTATTAATGCTCTTTTCGAGGCATTTTTGGAGAAAATGACGAGCGGACAAAGGGCCTTCATTGCTCCGGCATTACCTCATGGGATCTGAAAGAATTCAGTTATTGAGTTTGCAGCTTAATTTTCAGATCTGACTTCTCCGTTTGCCAATCGGCAAGGCATCAAAATGCATTACTTTTGCGTTGAATTGCAAAAAATAATTAACAATGTCGAAAATCATGGATCCCATCGGAAGGCTGATGGGTTTACGCTATAAATCGCATCCCTGGCATGGCGTGGAAATAGGTCCCGACGCCCCTGAAGTGATTACCTGCTTTATAGAAATGGTGCCCACCGATACGGTGAAGTACGAAGTGGACAAGGTTTCGGGCTATTTGCGTATCGACCGCCCGCAAAAATACTCCAACGTGGTGCCTGCGCTTTACGGGTTCATTCCGCAAACC
>DAIOUP010000068.1:0-8264 GCA_036759465.1 Bacteroidales bacterium | reverse complement strand
TTATGGAATGGCTTCTTAACATAGGAGTCATTTCTGAATGCCGGACCTTTGGCAAAAAAGATGGCATGCATGTCGGGGTTGGTATTATCGAAGCCGTGGGTGCCACGCATATGTGGGATACTGTAGCTCCAATAGATGCTATAGCCATCGTCAGCCAAAGCTGTAACATCATGCAGGCGTGGGTGATTGCCGGCTTCAAGGTAGGCAGGCGCTTCGCCGCGTTTCCAAAATCGCATGTTTGGAACTTTGCTCAGCTGGCCAAGAAATGTTTCCAATTTACCCGGCTTGATTCTGAAATTAATGACCGGGCTGTAGCCATCATAACCTTCGATGAGCGCAGTATCAACATACTGATCAAGAAACACTCTTTTTGCCGGGTCGAGCTGGGCCATGCCATGATCGGAAACAATAATTATGTTGATCTTATCGTAGAAGGGCAATGCCTTAAGTCGGTTGTGAAACTCGCCTACCAGGCTGTCGAGGTATTGAATCAGAGGGATTATGCTGTCGTTGAGCGGCCCCAGCTGATGCCCGCGCGAATCGGGCTCGTCCATATACCACATTACTAGCCTTGGGCGTTTGTTTTCAGGCAGCTGCAGCCAATAAAGCACTGTATCAATGCGGTCTGAAAAAGGCATATTATGCTGGTAAAGCTTCCAATAGGTTGGCCGAACGCCTTTTACATCAGCTTCGCTTCCTACCCAAAAGCAGGTAGCTGTTGTTATGCCTTGTTTTTCGGCCGTTACCCAGATGGGCTCGCCACCATAAAAACTTCCGTCTTCAACGGATTTTCGGTTGCCCGGCCGGTTGTAATAACGTTTGGTCTCCGGGTCGTAAAAACTATTGGCCACAATGCCGTGATGACCGGGCCTGAGACCGGTGGCCATAGTGTAATGATTGGCAAATGTTGTCGTTGGGAAGCTGGGGATAAATCGTTCCGCTTTTACGCCTTTTGCGGCAATATCGTTCAGATTGGGCGTGTTGGCGCGTTTAAAGTAATCCCATCGGAAACCGTCTAACGACAGAACTATCAGATAATCTTCTTTTTGCGTCTGCGGACGAACAAATGCGAGATGTAAAAGAGCTACAGTCAGGATTAGCAGAGATATAGATGCAATTCGTTTCATATAATCAGCTATGGTTACAAAAATAAGAAAAGCCCCCCGGGCCGGGAGGCTTTTCTATGTTAAGGGTAGTAATCTTTTAGTTAAAGATATACTTGATACCGATCTGGCCCTGCCAAACATCGCTGATATTGGCGCTGCGGCTAAAGGTTTCGGTGATTGGAGTAAATGTTACTTCGGTCGGGCTTTTTCTGGTAACGCTCCTGACGTTCATGCGATAAACCGGCTTGTTGTCAGCTGTCCTGCTCTGGTAACGAACAGGGCGGTTATTGTTTACAACATAACCAACACCCCATTTGTCGTTAATAAGATTACCAAAGTTGAAGATGTTGGCACTCAGCTGGATGGTATTGCGCTTGCCGTTAACATTCACGAAGAATTCCTGTGTGATGTTGAGGTCGGCCCTGAATATCCAGGGGAGTACAGCACCGTTTCTTTCGGTGTATTTACCGCGAATCGAGCTAAGGTATTTATCCTGCTTGATGTAAGCTTCAAAGTCAGCTTCCTGCTGTTCTTTTGTGTAGTCAACAGATGAGGTAAGGCCACCAACGGCAGGCTTGTAAGTCTGGAAGTTCATTTCCGATACATCTTTTGGAACATACAAAAGATCGTTCAGGTTGCCGTCGCCGTTCATGTCTGTTGAATAAATGTAGCTAAAGCGACCCTGATCGCGGCCTTCGAAGAAGATGCCAATTTGTGTGGCGCCGAATCCTGCATATTCCTTGCGGTAAGAAGCTGCCAAGAAGAAACGGTTGGGCTGATCGTAGTCGGAGAAAGCAACAGGTGCATTGTTAGGATCCTGCCAAACCGCATTGTTATTGTAGGAGCCGGCGGCGATTGATCCTGGATTAACGGTATTCTTCGAAACGCCTTTGGCATAGCTGGCCTTAGCAAAGAATCCATTGTTGAATGGGCGCTCAAGGCTTAATGCAATCATATTGCTGCTACCTTTACCTTCGTTGTCAAGCACAATTGCATTAACCACATTGCTGCGGATACGGGTGGCGAGGTAACGGGGGCGTTTGTCCGGACCATCAAAGGCCTGGGTGCTGTCGGGAAGGTTGGCATTGAAGTAGCCGATACCATTGATTTCCTTGGTGTAAATGAATTCGGCAGTACCAACAAGTTCGAAAGGAAGCTTGCAGTCAACAGCGATGTTCGAACGCCAGATTTGGGGGAACTTGAAGTTAGGATCCGTGATAGCTAGTTCGTATGATGCAGGTAATGCGGGGTTGGAAGGGATCCAGCGCTTCGGATCAGGGCTGAAGAAGTATTTCTTGGTATTATCAACCTGAGTGAAACCGGTGAGAACGCCATTGTTTCCAATCTGGTTCGAGATCCATACGAAAGCCGGACGGCCGGTGAAGAGACCTGTACCGCCGCGTACCTGCAGACCACGATCCTTCAGGATCTCGTAGTTGAAACCAAGACGTGGTGAGAATAGCGGCTTGGGATCTGGAAGTTTCGCAGTATTTAGCTTGTAGTTACGATTCTTGTCGCGGTCGATGAAGTTTTGATTGCTTACAGTTTCATTGAAATATCCAGTTTCGGCGAAGAAAGGAACGTCAACACGCACACCGGCTGTGATGTTAAGTCCTTCGATAGGCGAGAATTCATCCTGAACGTATGCGCCGGCATAAGTTACTTTGGTAGGCTGAACTGGCTCGGCACCGCCGGGAAGCGCTGAATAGCGCAGCTGGAAGCGACGAAGGGTAACAGGGCCTTCAAAGTTCGGGTCGCCTACTCCGCGGTTCGGATTGGCGATAGCAGCATTGGCATCGGTATACCAGTCAGCAAGACTGTTGTAAACATAAACACTCTGTGAGCCGGGGAAGAATACATTTTCGAAGGAGAAGCGCTCAATGTTTACACCACCGGTGAAGACATGCTTTCCAGCAAAATAGGTCACATTGTCCTGGAGCTGGAAGGTGCTGTATTTCAGTTTGTTATTTGGTGTAAAAGGTTCAAAACCAAAGGAGATGTAAGTGCTGGCTGCTTCCTGAATTTCAACAAGGGGGAAGAATTCGCCACGCGAACCACGGTCTTCGTTCTGGTATGTGTAACCGATGATGAAGTTGTTGGTTAATTTTCCAAACACGCTGTTGAGTTCGCCGATGATTGAGTGAATTTTTTCTTTCTGAATGTAGTTGGTATTTTGGTAGTTGAGTGCCTGAGTGCTGGAGCGGCGGTTACCAAAACCAAGAGAAGAACTGTTGCTGGCCAATACGTCAGTCTGCGAGTTGAAATAGTTGTAGCGCAGGCTGGCTTTGTGGTTTTTGCTGACGTTATAGTCAATCTTCGCAATCAGGTTATCGCCGAATGCTTCGCTGTTGTATCCTTCATATGGACCAGTTTCGTAGTTGAATTTTTCCTTCAGGAAAGTGCGAAGGTTGTCGAGGTCGCTGCGCAGTACGCGGGTGATATTGCCGCCAACGGTTTCTCCACCATTGTTTGCACGGAAAGGAGTGGCAGGGCGGGCATCACGATCAAACTCGGCGCTGGCAAAGAAGAACAGTTTATTCTTAATAATTGGTCCTCCAAGGTTGGCGCCGAATTGGTTCACGTTAAAGTCGGTCTTTGTTACCTCAACGCCATTGGCTTTTTTGCCTGCGAGCTTTTCATTACGGTTGTTGAAATAGGCAGAGCCCTTAAATTCGTTTGTTCCACTTTTGGTAACGGCGTTAATACCTGCGCCAACAAAACCAGCCTGACGCACATCATAAGGAGCAATGCTCACCTGAATTTCTTCGATGGCATCCAGTGCGATGGGGGCTTTACCGGTACGACCGCCTGGCTAGTCGGCCAAACCGAAGCTGTTGTTGAAAATCGAACCGTCGATGGTGATGTTGTTCAGACGTGAGTCCTGTCCAACAAACGAACGACCGCTGGCCTGAGGGGTCAGACGGGTAAAGTCGTTAATCGAACGGCTGAGCGAAGGAAGCGTGCGAATGGCCTCATTTGGAATAGTGGTGGCCGCACCAGTGCGATCGGAGCTGAAAACGGCGTCTTTTTTGCCTGAAACTACAATTTCACTCAGCTCCAAAGCTGTTTCCGAAAGAACAGCATTGAGGTTTGTGGCCGTACCCAGTGCAAGGAAAATGTCCTTGTACTGCGACTCTTTGTAGCCCACAAAACTAACAGTTACGGTGTAGGGTCCGCCAATCCTCATCGAAGGAATGAAATAGCGTCCATCGGCACCGGTAATGGTACCGTAAACGGTTCCTGAGGGTGTGTGGACTGCGACTACTGATGCTCCGGGAAGTGTTTCGCCTTTGCTGTCGCTAACCCTTCCGCTCAGTGCGGAGGTTGTTACCCCCTGAGCAAAACTTGCCTGCATAAAAAAAACAAGCAGCATGGTCATCATGCCTAAAAGTAGGTTTTTTTTCATAAACGCTTTAATTGGTGAATGACTAGTTTGTTTACGGCGCAAAAGTATTGATAGGAAAGGGTATTTTGATTAAGTAATTGTTAACATAAAGTGTTCAAATCTTTCTAATTAACGCTAATAGTTTGGCACTCAGTTTTGTTCCTGACAACGAATGTTGAAAAATTGTCAGTAAGTTTTATCTTGTTATAGATGAACATTTTAGTGCACTTTAAACCATTGCAATTAAAGCCAGGGATAGGACAATTATACCGTGGTCAATCAAAAAGTCATCCTAATCCCCACATCGAAATTTCGACCAAAAGACCAAAATCCCCTGAAGGCTTCTCTGCTGTGCCCTGCACCATCTTCTCCTTTCAACGGATATATTTCGTTGAGGATATTGTTAGCATTAATAAATAATAATACATTCTCCCCAAAAACGCTTATGGGCATGGAAAAATGCATATCCGAAACAGAATAGCCGGGCAACTTGTAGGCTTGTTGGCGATCCTCTGGGTCCTGACGCCCAGCCGGATCAAATGCCGCATAATGTCTGTCGTAATACATGGTTCGCCAGCTTAAATTTATTTTTCCAAATAGTTTAGCGTCCACCTGAATTCCTGCCTGAATCTGCGGGGCTCCACCAACAAGCAGCCCATTCGCAAAAACCTGTACGGTATCAACAACCACATCCCTGTCGTTTAACAATCTGGCCTCGACGTCCTTTGTCCATTTCCAGTCACCTAATCCACCCAACAGACTTATTTTAAGATTGTTTGTTGCTGAAATCGCAAGATCAACTTCCAGCCCTCGGTGAAGGGCGTCGAGACCGCTTACCATGGCGCGGGTTTGCGTATTGTCTTCAAGTTGAATATATTCCTGGGTTAAAATTGACACGTCTTTCCAAAGCGTATAATATCCTGAGATATTTAGTGCTGATCTGTTTCCTTTCAGAGCGTATCCTGCCTCAGCTGTATTTACTTTTTCATTGCGAATATCTCTGACTGGAGTGTTGTTGAAATTGCCAAAAACAAATTTGTAATATGGCAACCTGTTAAAATGTGCAAGGTTAAAATACAAGCTGCTGTTGCTCCCGGGTCGGTAGTTAACACCTCCTTTCAAATCGAAGCCTTCGCGAATAACGGTTTCACTCAAGGGTGCGTCGGGGTAATTATATACATCGCGCCGGCGGTAACTCTGTCCTGATATTGAGGCTGCTGCAAAAACTGTTGTCCTGCCAAATTGTTTTTCTACCTGCGAGAAAAGGCTCATCATATTCAGAATAGCGCCATTGTGCAACCTGATATTGTCGCCGGGCATCCGAAATTGAGGCCTTCCCGCTACACCGGCCAGTGACCAGCTATAGTCGTCGATGTAAAATTTTCCACCAAGCAGGTTGTCAACTTCCTGTCGGAGTGTTGAGCTGAAATACCTGTAGTGCAAGCCGCCGGTTAGTCGAAGTCCTTTCCCAAGGTCCGACTCGATGGTGCTCAGTGCCCCGGCCCAAATATGGCTGGCCAAAAATCGTGTTTGTACCACCTTGCTGAATCCAGTGACCTTTGATCCGTTTGCTAATGTTGCGGTATCAGTATTTTCTGCGTTATAGCGATATATGGCATCCCAGTCGATTTGCCCGGAGGCATTTCGAAATGCAAATACACCCGGACCGTAATTATAACTGTCGTTCCACTTACCGCCGCCCCAGCCGGGAGAGAGATACAGCGTGCTTACAATCAGCGTTTTATTGTTTGTTTGCAGGTAATGTGTCAGGCCAAGGTGTGGCTTGTGGTAAAAATTTTCACTTGCGTTGTTTATCTGGCCATTGTCGTGCCCCCACTCTTTGTTGTATTTGTGTCCGAATCGTTCCACTTCCTCGAAGCTGATTTTCATATTGCGTTGTCCATGACGCTCGGGGCCTCCAAGGGCAGTAAACAACAACCTTTGCTTTTGTCCTAACTGTTTCCCTACACTCATAAAATAAGCCCAGCCGTCAACATAAGTGCCATCCACATATCCAGGTCCGGACGTGCGTGATCCAAGCAGGCTAAGCGACCAGCCATTAGCCAGTTCGCCGGAATTGTAACTCAACGAGGTTCTGCTGTTGCCATAGCTTGTTAACTGATGTGCAAAATGACCGCTTGTCTCGTTGCCCGGTCCGGTAGTTATAATGTTAACCGTTCCACCTACCGAATTCTGTGCAATTTTGCTTGCACCTATCCCACGCTGAAATTCAATACTTCTTGCTATTTCGGTCAAACCCATCCAGTTGTTCCAGTAAACGAGTCCATTTTCGGCCCCGTTGATCGGAATGCCATTGAGCAATACGGCTAGATTTTCCTGCTGAAAACCTCTGATGCTCAGGGTGGCATCACCCGAACCCCCACCATCGCGACTGGCATACACCCCAGGGCTAAAGTTCATTATCTCTGGCAGCGGCCGGTCGCCCAAAGTCAGGGCAATCTTATCGGCGTTGATTCGACTAAATGCAATTGGAGTGTAACCTTCGCGCGCAGTGTGCGCCATCACTTGAATCTCGTCCAACTGGGTAATACTCCTGTCCATCCTGATAATCAGCATATCGGATTGGACATTAATAGGCACCTCAAGCGCCCTATAGCCAATATGGCTCGCGATAAGTACACCTTCCTGCTGATCGGTTGGCAAGCTGAATGCACCAGCGGCGTTGGCCAAGGTGCCTTTTTTACTGTTTTTCAATTTGATTTCTGTGCCTGGCAGCGGTTGCCCGCTCTCGCTGTCTATAACTTTACCATTGATTACCTGAGATGTTGCCTGAAAACTCACCAGTGCGAGAAGGAAAAGAATGATTGTCAGTCTCATATTTTATACTGTTAAATAAAAACTAAGCCCCGAAGCGATTCGGGGCTCAGGATCCATTCAACCAAAAAGTAACGAGTACAACAAAACGAATTCAATCGTCGTGAAGTAAACACAATAGCACAGCCATAGGCCTTAATATTGTGCATTAAACTCGTCCTTCTTCCATCCAGACTTTGACTGTCGGTACCGGAGTTTCACCGGTTCAGTTCCGATACTATCGGAAGTCGCGGACTTTACCGCCGATCGGGAATTTCACCCTGCCCCGAAGAACTTTTCGCCTGCAAATATAGTGTTAATTTGTTAATATTATGCGCAGCTTGTAATTTAAAAACGATTTAATCTGTCAGAAAAAGATTTTGCAGGTTTATGATTGTCAGGCCTCTACGCGTTCTATCTTGCGTTTGTTCAGGTACTCCATCGCGCTCAGGGCTGCTAGTGTACCATCAGCTGTGGCCAGAGTTATCTGACGATACCGTTTTGCATTGGCATCGCCGGCGGCAAACACTCCCGGAATATTTGTTTGCATGGCACTGTCCACAACAACCTCGCCGCGCTCGTTCAAATTGATGCAACGCCCTTGGAGAAAGTCGGTATTGGCTTCATAACCGATAAATATGAACACGCCATCCAGGTCGAGACGGTAGTGCTCGCCGGTTAGCAGGTTTTCAACCATTACTGCTTCAAGTTTATCGCCGCCAACGAATTCCGTTATGCGGCTTTGCATCCTGATATCAATTTTGGGATTATTGCGTGCCACATGCTGCGCATGCTGAAATCCCTGAAAGCTATCGAGTATATGGATGATGCTAACATGCGAGGCGTATTTTGTCAGCGAATCAGCCTCTTCCAACGCCGTATTTCCTCCTCCGACAACTGCAATGGTTTTACCGGTAAAAAAATCGCCGTCGCAAGTGGCACAATAGGAAATGCCTCTT
>DAIOUP010000067.1:0-8304 GCA_036759465.1 Bacteroidales bacterium | reverse complement strand
CTTCGGAAACCAGTAGGGCCTTGGAGTCTTTGGCCGCTATCATCGCGTTGATCTGTTGTATGTTGTCGGTGCCCAGGTAGGCGGCATAACCGCCTTTGGAGTTCACTATGTCGCGCATTTCCTTTTCGGTGTATTTGCCGCTGTAGCATACACTGATGAGCTGTCCCACTGGTAGTGTGCCGGTGCGGGTAATGCTGAAGGGGCCGCTGCCGTCGAAGGCCTGATTCACGTCCACTACCTTGCCTTTCTGGTGAGCACCCACCGAAATGCCACCCAGACCAATATGACATACGATCAGGTTAAGGTCTTCGTATTGCTTGTTAATGCTTTTGGCATATTTACGGGCAAAGAACTTGTGACTTAGGGCGTGGAAAATGGATTTGTTTTCGAAAAGCGGATGGCCGGTCATGCGCGCAAGGTCCGAAAGCTCGTCCACCACCACGGGGTCGGCCATATAAGCCTGAGTGCCGGTCATGGCTGCCAGGTCGAAGGCAATGAGTCCGCCAAGGTTGGTTTCGTGCATGCCTGAAACGCCTTTGCGCAAATCTTCCACCATGCGCGTATTCACCCTGTAAACGCCCGATTTCAGCGGCTTGACCAGTCCGCTTCGCGCCATGATGATGTCCACCTTTTGCACATCGTAGTCGTTGCGCTTTAGCTCGGCAATGATGGCATCGCGCCGGTAGGCCGTCTGGTCGGGGATGAATTCAAAACGGGCCAGCTCTTCGGCCGGATGTTTGATGCTCTTGAGAAACATGGGCTCGGTATTGTAATACACCGCAATACGGGTGGCCCATTTTTCGGGATAGATGACGAGGATTTTTTTCTGCAGCATGTGGGCTTACATTTCGGACACGGGCAAAGGTAAAAAAGCTTTTGCAAAGCAAAGGGGCAAAATGCCAGCCATCGAAACTGGCATTGCCGGCTTAGGCAGATTTACATATTTCTGCGATACTGCCCCCCAACTTCAAACAGACAATGGGTAATCTGGCCCAGCGAGGCATATTTTGCGGCTTCCATCAGGGTTTCGAACACATTTCCGCCGCTCAGAGCCGCCTGACGGAGGTTTTCAAGCGATTGTGCCGCCTCCGCGGGCCAGCTGGCATGCAGGCTTTGTATGTTGGCTATCTGCTGTTCTTTTTCCTCTGTCGTAGCGCGGATCACTTCGCCCGGAATGATGGTTGGCGAACCTTGGCTCGAAAGGAAAGTGTTCACGCCAATCACGGGCAGCTTGCCGCTGTGCTTGAGGGTTTCGTAATACAGCGATTCCTCCTGTATCTTACTGCGCTGATACATGGTCTCCATGGCGCCCAGTACGCCGCCGCGCTCGGTAAGCCGGTCGAACTCGGCCAGCACGGCTTCTTCAACCAGTTGCGTCAGTTCCTCAATGATGAACGCGCCTTGCAGTGGATTCTGGTTTTTGGCCAGCCCGAGCTCGTGGTTGATGATCATTTGTATGGCCATGGCCCTGCGCACGCTTTCTTCGGTGGGTGTGGTGATGGCTTCGTCGTAGGCATTGGTATGCAGCGAGTTGCAGTTGTCGTAAATGGCATATAATGCCTGCAGGGTAGTACGAATATCGTTGAAGTCGATTTCCTGCGCATGCAGCGAGCGACCTGAGGTCTGGATGTGGTATTTGAGCTTTTGCGAGCGCTCCGAAGCACCATATTTTAGCTTCATAGCTTTGGCCCAGATGAGGCGCGCTACCCGTCCAATGACCGAAAACTCAGGATCAACCCCATTGGAAAAGAAAAAGCTGAGATTGGGCGCAAAGTCGTCAATCTTCATTCCCCTCGACAGGTAGTATTCCACGTAGGTGAAGCCGTTGGCCAGCGTAAAGGCCAGTTGAGAGATGGGGTTGGCACCCGCCTCGGCAATGTGGTAGCCCGAGATAGATACTGAATAGAAGTTTTGCACATTGTGCCGGATGAAATAGTCCTGCACATCGCCCATGAGCTTGAGCGAAAAGTCGGTGGAGAAAATGCAGGTGTTTTGTGCCTGATCTTCCTTGAGGATGTCGGCCTGCACTGTTCCACGCACACGGCATAGGGTGTCGGCTTTGATGCGTTCGTACGCCTCGCGGGGCAGCACACGATCGCCGCTGATGCCCAGCAGCAGCAGTCCAAGGCCGTTGTTGCCCTGAGGCAGGTTGCCGTTGTAGATAGGGCGAGGCAAACCTTTGTCGCTGTAAATTTTTTCGATGGCGGCCTGCACCTCCAGCTCCATGCCGTTTTGGCGGATGTAAAGCTCACATTGCTGGTCAATGGCGGCATTCATGAAAAAGGCCGTGATGGCCGGGGCCGGACCGTTGATGGTCATGCTCACGCTTGTCTTGGGGTCAACCAGGTCGAAGCCGGAGTAGAGTTTTTTGGCGTCGTCGAGGCAGGCCACCGACACGCCGGCATTGCCGATTTTGCCATATATGTCGGGGCGCCTGCCGGGGTCTTCGCCATAGAGGGTTACCGAATCGAAAGCAGTGGAAAGCCTTCGGGCGGGCATGCCATAGCTCACATAATGAAAGCGTTTATTGGTACGCTCAGGGCCGCCCTCACCGGCAAACATGCGAGTGGGGTCTTCCTCTTCGCGCTTAAAGGGGAAAACACCGGCAGCAAAGGGAAATTCGCCAGGCACGTTTTCGCTCAGGCTCCAGCGAACAATCTCGCCCCACGAACGGAATGGCGGCATGGCCACCTTGGGAATCTGCAGGTGCGAAAGGCTTTCGGTATGCGTGGCCACCCTGATTTCGCGGCCGCGCACCTTGTAAACGTATTCCGGATTGCGGTACCGGGCTTTTTTCTCCTCCCAGCCTTTTACAATTTCGCGAACTTCCGGATTTACCTGATTTTTAGCCTCTTCAAAAAGTTGCCTGAGGTTTTTGGCTTCCTCACCCTTATCCTTGAGCAGGTCAAGCGTTTCGCTCAATGCCTGCCAACGGGCGGCAGCCTGGCTTTGCTCGTCCACCCAACGGTTGTATTTGCGTACGGTTTCCGAAATCTCGCTCAGGTAGCGCACCCGCGAGGGCGGAATGATGAAAAGCTTTTCCGACATTTCCTGTGGCGGCTGCATGCGGGTGTCGAAGCAGGTGCCTGTTTTGCGGTTGATGGCCTCAAGCAGCGCCAGATAGAGGGCATTCACGCCCGGATCGTTAAATTGGGAGGCGATGGTGCCAAACACCGGCATCTCGTCGGGATTGCGGTCGAATAGCCTGTGGTTGCGCTGATATTGCTTCTTCACATCGCGCAGGGCATCGAGTGCACCGCGTTTGTCGAACTTGTTGATGGCCACCACATCGGCAAAGTCGAGCATATCGATCTTTTCGAGCTGGCTGGCTGCGCCGTATTCGGGGGTCATCACGTAAAGCGAAACATCGCTGTGGTCAACAATTTCGGTGTCGCTTTGTCCGATACCGCTGGTTTCGAGGATGATGAGGTCGAAACCAGCGGCCTGCAATATGATTTCGGCATCGCTCACATATTTCGACATGGCCAGGTTCGACTGCCGGGTGGCCAGCGAACGCATAAAAACGTTGGGGTGGTCGATGGCATTCATGCGGATGCGGTCGCCAAGCAAAGCGCCACCGCTCCTGCGTTTCGACGGGTCAACGGAGATGATGCCCAGGGTTTTGCCGGGCTGGTCGTGCACAAAACGGCGTACAATCTCGTCCACCAGGCTCGACTTGCCTGCTCCGCCCGTACCTGTTATTCCCAGAACCGGCGCGCGTTTGACGGTGTCTTCCTTAAGCTGGCGCACCATTGGTGCTGCTTCGTCAGGATAGTTTTCTGCGGCCGAAATGAGGGAGGCGATGAACTTGTGGTTGCTGCTGGTGAGCAGTTCGGGCCTGAAGTAGATGTCTTTGCCTGTCGGGAAATCGCAATGCTTTAGCAGGTGGTTGATCATTCCCTGAAGCCCCATAGCGCGGCCGTCGTCGGGCGAGTAGATGCGGGTGATGCCATAGGCATGCAGCTCTTCGATTTCCGATGGCAGAATCACGCCGCCACCGCCCCCGAAAATACGGATATGCCCGCATCCCTGTTCGTGCAGCAGGTCGTACATGTACTTGAAAAACTCCATGTGGCCGCCCTGATAAGAGGTAATAGCAATGGCCTGCACATCTTCCTGTATGGCTGCCTGCACAATTTCGTGCACCGAGCGGTTGTGCCCCAGGTGAATCACCTCGGCTCCGCTGGCCTGCAGAATGCGCCGCATGATGTTGATGGCCGCATCGTGCCCGTCGAAGAGCGAAGCCGCCGTTACAATGCGGATATGGTGTTTGGGTTTATAAACGTCAAAATACTGTTTGTCAGCCGTTTGAGTAGCCTGCTTTTGCATCGTGAGTGTTGTTTTGTGCAAATATAGCTTTTCGGCCCGAATGGGCGCAGACGATTGCGATCACTAGAATCAGGATTTTAACTTTCTCAAAAGGTTGTGAGGGTGCTTATGAACTGATGAAAGGCTTATAAAGCTTTACAATTTAGCCTAATTTAAAGGGGTCAGACCACAATATTTAAACATTGAATTTTAGATCCCCCCAACCTTATACCGTAGCTCACAACCAGAATCCGGCTACAGATTATATACTATAATGCTTCCTCCGCTCAATAAAATAGGCTAATCCTTCGGGTGTGGCGATGCTGCGGATGAGGCTTTCGAAGGCCTGAGCAAAGAGCACCTCGAACGAGAAAGTTTCTGGCGGAAAGAGCTCGGGGTTATGGATGTCGATGATGCGGGCCAGATAGAGGCGGGCAATAAGCTCGGTGCTGAGGTCGCTGCGGTACATGCCCTGGTTAATGCCGCTGCTGAGGTTTCGCCGGATGCTCTCGGAGATAAAACCCAGGCGCTTTTCGAACTGTCGCTGCCAGGCATGCGGATAAAGCAGCTTGAGCTGTGGCGAAACGGAAGGAAAGATTTCGCTAAACCTTTCAGCTATCTTCTTCGAAACCAGCAGCATGGCGTCGATGGCGTTGGTGTTGCCGTTGATGCTGGTCACGATGTCGCTGAATTTTTCCAGTTCGTATTCCAGCAGGCATTCCACCAGCTCGTCGGGGGTGCTCACATGTCGCCTGAGCAGGTGAACATCCACCGTGCCCGATTGTGCCAGACGGTCGAAGGTAAGATCTACCTGGCGCATATGCAGCACCTGGTGCCTGATGTTGTCGAGGATTGGCCGAAGCTGTGGTTCCACCATAAAGTGCTTCTGGATTTGGCGGTAAGTAATACAAAATAGTGGCAGCATTGTTCACTGCCAAAGTCAATGACGTTTACAGGGCAATGAGGGTTGCAATATTTAGCGGGTAAGGATCACTTTTTGTTTTTTCTGCACCTGCGCACTTTTCAGGCTAAAGAAATACACCCCCGGTGAAAGGTTGTGGGTTTTATTGTCGAAAATCACCTCATACTTGCCGGGTTGCATAAACTCGTCGCGCAGGCGAGCCACCTCGTTGCCGCGGGCATCCACCATGGAAAGCAGCACTTTGCCGGGTCGCGTGATGCGAAAGGAGCAAATGGTATAATCGTTGAATGGGTTGGGCGAGTTGGGTTCGAGGTGAAGCATGCCTTCGTCGCTCTCAGGAATAAAAGTTGTCATCTCGACGATGGCGGTGTAGATGCTCAGGCTTCCGCTGCTTTCGCGCCTTGTCCAGATGGGGCGCACCATTCCGTTGTGGGCCGAAATGTTGTTATAATCGCCAAAGAATTGACCGCCCGAAGGGGTAAATGGGCTTTCGCTCACTTTGAAATTGGTAAAGGTTTCGCCACCGTCGTACGAAACGGCCATATACACGTCAGTAGCGTTGTTGCTGTGGTTGCGCCTATCGTAAAACACAAAGTAGAGATAGCCGGTCATTTGATCGATGGCCATCCAGGTGAAAAACTGGTGACGGCCGGCCGGGTCGTCGTTCACGCGTTTTGGGGTGCTCCAGGTGTTGCCTCCGTCGGTCGATTTGGTGAGCCAGATGTCGGTGTCGTTGCTGCCGTTGCGCTGGTCGGCCCAGTTGATGTAAATGGTGCCTCGACGCGGGCTGTTGCTGAGGTCGCAAACGGTAACGGACATGCCGTTGCAGCGGTAAATGCCCGGTATGGTGTGGTCCCAGCCGCCGGGCTGATCAGTTACAAAGATGTCTTTGGCCAGCCAGGTTTGTCCGCCGTCGGTGGAGCGGTCGAAAACAATGCCCAGCGGACCAGCCCAGGCCACATACACTTCACCATTTGGTCCAACGGCCGGCACGGCGCCTTCCACGGTGTTGTCGCTGTCGATGCAGTCGCCGGGCACCTGGTTGATGGTGATGGCGGGGCTCCACGTCTGTCCGGCGTCCACCGATTTGCTGTAGCGGATATTGCTCTGGCAGTCGGGGTTGGTGCTGCCGTAGGTATCGAACTGTGTCCAGGTGACGTGGATGGTGTTGTTGGCCGGGTCAACAACAGCCCAGTGCTTATCCTGCGCCTTGTTGCCGTTGAGGCCCATATAGGTGCCGGTGCTCCATGTACCCGTGGCTTTGTTATATTTCTGGCAGACAATGCGGTCGATCCAGCTGCCGTTCACGGGGTTGGAAAGGTGGAAGTAGTAAAAATCGCCAAGGGTGTCGGTGATGATTACCGGATCGCCCCACACGCCGAGTTGTGGCTCGGTGAGCACGCCCGAGGTCCAGGTGTAGCCGCCGTCCTGCGAATAATACCAGTAGTTGAGGTTGGAGCCCGCCATCACCTGATTGGGATTTTTCGGGTTGATCCAGATGCTCGGCTCATTCGGACCGCTGAAGTTGCCCAGCTTAATGTTCTGGTATTGTGTAAGCTGCGCTTTTGTTGCAACAAAGGAGAAAAGGAAGAGTATTACGGCAAGGTTTCGGTTCATATTCAGGAATGTTCGGGTTTCATTTTGTTTTCGGTGGTTGCCACGATGCAGGCCACACTGGCGTCGCCGGTGATGTTGACTACGGTGCGAAGCATATCCAGCGGCCTGTCCACGGCAAAGATAAGGGCGATACCTTCGGCCGGAATGCCCACGGCGCCCAGTACAATCACCAGCATGATCATGCCCGCTCCGGGCACGGCGGCCGAGCCAATGGAGGCAAGGGTGGCCGTGAGAATGATGGTAAGCTGCTGTGCCAGTGTAAGATCCATGCCGTAGATTTGTGCCAGAAAAACCGCAGCCACAGCCTGATAGAGGCTGGTGCCGTCCATGTTGACCGTTGCGCCCAGGGGCAGTACAAAGCTGGCTACCTCGTTTTTCACCTTCAGGTTTTCTTCGCAGCATTGCATGGTCATGGGCAGGGTGGCTGCGCTCGAGCTGGTGCTGAAAGCCAGCAGCTGGGCCGGGGCGATGCCTTTGAGGAATTGCCTGTATTTGAGTATTGTAAAGAAATGAATAAGCACCGGGTAAAAGGCAAAGATGAGCAGCAGCAAGCCAATGACCACCGTCAGGGCGTACATGCCCAGCGAGGCGAAGAGGCTTAGGGTGTCGGCGGGATTATTGCCCGCCACATCGGTGATGATGCCGGCCATGAGCGCAAAAACACCCAGAGGCGCCACATACATAATCATGTGAATCATCTGCATCACCACCTCGTTGAGGCCAACAAAAAGGTCTTTCAGAAACTTTGCCTTGCCGTTGCCCACCCTGATCAGCGCAATGCCAAATAGGAGCGAAAAAAAGATAACCTGCAGCATGCGCGAATTTTGGCTTAGGGCGGCAAAAATGTTGTCGGGCACCAGATCCACCACAAACTGCAGCGGGCCACGTTGCTCGGCCTGCACGGCGGCCGATTGTGCAAAACGGGCCTGAAACTCGGCCGACTTTTCCGGGCTCAGGAAATTACCGGGGGCAATGAGGTTAGCCACAACGAGGCCTACGGTAACGGCCACAACAGTAGTGACAATATAGAACGAAATGGTTTTCAGCCCAATGCGCGATAGACTGCCCACATCGCCCAGGCCAGCTATGCCGCTGATGAGCGAAACCACGATGAGCGGGATGGCGATGAGCTTGAGCAGGTTGATGAAAATCGTACCCCAGGGTTTAACCCACAGCGCCGTGAATTCATTCAGTCCGAGCGCAACTGCTGCCACGCCAAAAAGTATGCCCGCCACCATGCCCAGCAGGGTGAGCCAATGAAGTGGAAGCGCTAAGAGTCTTTTCATGCTGCCGGTTTCGGTGCCTCAAAGGTAGGAAAAACAAAATTTTTATGCAGATGGCTGACAAGCTTACCTCAGTATAGCAGCAGCAAACTCAACGCCATGACGGCCATACCGCCGATAAGGCCGTAGATGGCCAGGTGGTGTTCGCCAAAGGTTTCGGCGGCGGGTAGAAGC
>DAIOUP010000066.1:0-8374 GCA_036759465.1 Bacteroidales bacterium | reverse complement strand
GTATAAGGTTGCTGAACAAGCTGACTGATTTGTTTTTCGAGGCGCTCCACAAAAACATAAAATTCCTTTCCAAGGCGGGTGGGGCTGGCCGGCTGGCCATGGGTGCGGGCGAGCATGGGCACATGCATCCATTGTCGAGCCAGGGCATCAAGTTTTGTCCTCACATTTTCGATGGCCGGCAGCACAATGCGCTGCACGGCATCGCGCAGTGCGGTTGGCTGAGCCGTGTTATTCACGTCCTGCGAGGTGAGCCCGAAATGCACATATTCTCTCCATTCCCCGTAGCCCGCAGCATCAAGCCGGCTTTTAACAAAATACTCCACCGCCTTAACGTCGTGATTGGTATGCTTTTCGGTGTCTTTAATCTCATTGGCATCCTCCGGCGAAAATCCTTCATATATGTTTTTGAGCAGAATTTTTCCCTCTTCGGGGAACTTGCACAGCGCCGGAAGAGGGATTTCGGTGAGTGCGATGAAATATTCAGCTTCAACCATCAGCCTGTAACGCATCAAAGCGAATTCGCTGAAGTAGGCGTCGAGGGCTGAGGTTTTGGCACGGTAACGCCCGTCGATGGGCGAAATGGCGGAAAGGGCCGAAAGTTCCATGATGCTCCGTTATTGCAGGCAAAGGTAAGCTTTTCGGCCCGAAAAGCTTCATGGGCGGTTGTTAACCGGCTTCTTCGGGTCGTTAACAACGACAAGGGTGCTGCGCTTAACAACTCTTGCATCAAAGAAACCAAGACCACCCTCGGCTACATTGGATGCAATATTTGCCGGCGGACCTGAGAATAGTGGATTAGCCGGCCCAGCTTGTGTGCGCAGTTGCTGAAAAAAGTCATAATAATCTTTAGAAATGGCCGACATGACCAGGGTGAGCGTATCGCCTTGCTTGAGTTCGTCGCCGCGTATGAACATCACAGCCAGACCATTGGTGTTGTTGCCGTTGATAAATCTGTCGTCCACTACAAGCGAGCGCGACGCAGTATCAGTAAGCGGCTGCCCGTTGATCAATGCATCAAATTTGTAAAAATCAGTAGATGGGGGGTCCCAGGCATAGAGTTTGACCAGGAAAAAGTCGAAAGGACGCTGATACTCCAAAGCAATGGAATCCATTCGAAATGCCGTTGAAGGAGCGCGGGTTGTTGCAGTATAGTTGCGCGCACCGCCCACATCGGCGGCTAAACGGATGTCCAAAATATAATTGGCTCCCGGACTGGCATAAAAGTTGTCAGCTGTGGCATAAACACCGGGCTGATCGGGTAGTTCATTCAATGGTATGCTGCCTCCCGGCGTGTTGAGCACCAGTTGCGCTCCGCTCACGGCCGGAGGGGCTTCGTTGTAGAAATAGCTGGTAGTTTTGGTGAGTTTCACCAAATGAACGGTGGTATCGGTACTGATGCTACCATCCACCACCAGACGGGCGAATGAGTCGTCGAGCCGGATGTCGTACTTCTCCGTACACCCTCCGGCGGCCAGCATGGCTACGATGCCTAACAATGCAAAGTAATTTCTTTTCATGGCTTAAAACCTGAAGTTATAGGTGAGTGCGGGCACAATGGCAAACAGGTAAGTCATCTCAGCATAGGTGATGTTGGGATTTTTCGGGTCGGGAACAAAATTGATGACCCAGGGATTTTTTCGGTAGTATGCGTTGTAAACCGAAAGGTTCCACTCGCCCGTCCATTTGCGGCCCGGCTTGGGTTTGTTTTTCCAGGTGGCCGAAAGGTCGAGGCGATGGTAATCGGGAAGTCGATAGGCATTGCGGTCGGAATACACGGGCGCAATGGTACTGCCAATGACAAACCTTCCGGTGGGAAAAGTAACCGGTGAGCCGGTGGCATACACCCAGTTGGCCCCAAAGTTCCACCGGTCGTTGAGGTCGTAATTGGCCACAATACTGATGTCGTGCGGCCGGTCGTAACTGGCGGGATATATGATCCCTTTGTTGATTTCGGGTATTTCGCGGAAGGTGCGCGACCAGGTGTAGCTCACCCAGCCATTGAGACGCCCGGTATTGCGTCGAAGCAGCACCTCAAGCCCGTAGCTGTATGCCTTGCCAAATCGCAGTTCGCCTTCGAGGTATTCGTTGAGCAACAGCTCGGCATGGTCTTTAAAGTCGATAGCGTTGTGGTTGACCTTATAAAACCCTTCTGCCGAGGCCTCCATCCCCCAGGGTTCATAGTTGCGGAAATAACCAGCTGAAAACTGGTCGCCATACTGCGGCTTAACATTGGGACTCGACGGAAACCAGATGTCCAGGGGTGTTCCGGCCGTAGAGTTCTGCGCAAGATGGATGTACTGCACATTGCGGGTGTAGGCGGCTTTGACGGAAGACTGCTCGTTGAGCACGTAAGCCAGACTCACGCGCGGCTCGAGCGCTGCATAGGTGTTGTAAATCTTTCTGGCCGGAAAATAAGTGGAATCTTTGCGCTCGTAGCGTTCATTGAATTGATATACAACTCCTTCGCCAATGTTACTGAAGGTGCTGAAGCGCAAACCATACTTCAAAGTGAGCTTATGACCTATTTTCTGGTCATTGCTTATGTAAAGCCCGCCCTGAAAAGCACGGTTTTGCCTCATCTCAATGCGGTTGAAAGGGCTATCGTTGCCTTTGCCTTCAGCCACTCCGGGATTAAAACGGTGATAGGTCCCACTCAGGCCAAAACGGAGGGTATTGTTGCGGCCGGCAAACCAGGTAAAATCGGCCTTGACCGTATGATCTTTCATCGAGGCAAACCAGTCGAAAGCGTTGGGCTGACCTTCCGGAGCACCAAGCTGATAGTTGAATCTGCTGTATATGAGCGAAATATTGCTGAAAAGCTGGCTGCTAAACAAATGATTCCAGCGCAATGTTGCTGTTTGATTACCCCAACCTATGCCGAAATTCGGCCCTTCGAAGATGTCGCGCCCGAAATAGCCTGACAAAAAGACACGGTTTCGGTCGTTGATGATATAATTGGTTTTCGCGTTGAAGTCGTAGAAATAGAGTGTGTTGTCCTTGATCTGCTCATTTTTCGAGAGCATCAGGAAAAGGTCGGCGTAGGTGCGCCGACCGGCCAACATAAAACTCGAACGGTCTTTCTGCAGCGGCCCTTCCAGAGTAAGGCGGCTCGAAATAGTGCCAACGCCTCCCTGGCCCGAAAACTTCTTGATGTTGCCATCGTTCATGCGCACATCCACCACCGACGACAGCCTGCCTCCATAAGCTGTCGGAATGTCGCCCTTGAAGAGCTCAACACCTTTCACGGCATCGTTGTTGAACACCGAGAAAAAGCCCAGCAAATGCGAGGGGTTGTAAACCACTGCCTCGTCGAGCAGTATAAGGTTCTGGTCGGGGCTGCCGCCGCGCACACTAAAACCTGAACCTCCTTCAGCAGTAGCCTGCACTCCGGGAAGCAATTGTATGGCTTTGATCACATCCACCTCGCCCATGAGGGCAGGTAATTGTCGTATGTTTTTGATATCAAGCCTGTTCACACTCATCTGTGCCTGACCAAGCCGCTCCTGAGGACGGTCGGCGCTAACCACCACCTCTCGAAGCTGCCTGCTCACCACGCCAAGATTGATGTTTACGATTGTGTCGGCTCTGAGCCTGAAACTGCGCTCCTGTGAATCAAAACCAATGAACGAATAGTTTAGTGTATAGTATCCGGGCTCCAGCTTCAGAGCATAATATCCATAAACATTGGTAGTGGTTCCGCTACCATTTTGGGCAATCACGGTGGCCCCTATCAGGGTTTCGCCATTGGAGGCATCGCGTACATAACCACTCACGGTAAAGGTTTTGCGCGCTGCATTGTCGTTGTCGGACGCCAAAAGCGAAACGGACAGATTGCAAAACAGAATGATTAAGAGCAACTTATATTTTGCGGACGTAAATAGCATCAGGTTTATTAAGTATATAGGCTTTAAAACAACTTATGGCACAAAAAGGTTGCGGGTTAACACTTAAAAAATCAAAACGCACCGAACATAATGCCAAAGTTGAAAGTGGGCGCTGAGAACTCGCCCGATTCGAAAAAGTTGCGCCAGCGTGGAGCGCCAGGGCCTGAAATGTCGAGGTATTGTTTGTTGGAAGTGAATACCATACGGTATCCAAGCCCAGCCTCCAGCCTTAGCCAGCGCAATGGCTGATAGGCGGCCATCAGCTTAGGCTGCATAACAAAGATATTTTCTTCGATCTGATACATTTTCTGACGTCGCTTATCACCAATATTGGGACTCCATGCCAATCCTCCCCAGCCAAAAGTGCCGGAAGCCATCAGCGAAACATCCCCTTTCAGCGGAAAAACCTTGCCCAGTAAAAGACCTCCATGCCCAAACTTAACCGGATCGCCGGAATAGTCGTAAGGATTACCACTTTTGTCATCAGGGTTAAGATAAACCACACGCTTGTAATGATTGCTTACCAGCCCCATTCCATAACCTCCGATAAAAAAATTGTTCCACAGAAAAGCACCGCCCCCGCCTTGACTGAGGCCGGTGGCCCCTAAAACCGGACCTACATCGTAAAGCAACCCGCCAAACCCTCCATATCCATTGGCAAGGGAGCGGGCCTTTTCGTTGTTTTGTGCAGATGCAGTGATATTTACGACCATAAAAGCCGACAGTAACGCAAGAGTAATTGGTTTCGTCATCGAAAAGCTTTTATTGATAATGACAATGGTTTGGCCTGATGGTTGCATACACAATTATTATGCCCTAAGCCTGAAAAAACGGCAGATTTGATAACTTTGAAAGACACTTCATTTAATATGTTGAGCGAGGATGAAAAATCGATGGTCAGCAGCTTTCTGTTTCCCGGATTGCTTGTACTGCTGATGTGGACTATCCACCTCTTCGAACAATTCAGTGGCATCTCGCTCTCGTTTCTGGGAATTCACCCATTACAAGTCCGCGGATTGCCCGGAATTTTGCTTTCACCCCTGCTGCACGCCGACTGGAAACATTTGGGAGCCAACACCATACCAACCCTTGTTTTGGGAGCATCATTGTTCTATTTTTATAAGCCCCTTGCATGGAGAATTTTGGGGTTGAGTGTTCTGATTACCGGTTTCTGGGTTTGGACAGGCGCCCGCGGAGGGGTGCACCTAGGCGCCAGCGGACTCATCTATGCCCTGGCCTCCTTTCTGTTTATGAGCGGATTGTTGCGTCGTGAAACTAGGCTGATGGCCGTTTCGCTCATCGTAGTCTTCCTTTATGGTGGGATGGTGTGGGGTGTCTTCCCCGACTTTCTTCCTCAACAAAACATCTCGTGGGAGTCGCACCTGTTCGGTGGCATCAGCGGCATCATGCTTGCCCTTTATTACCGTACAGAAGGACCACAGCGCCGCATTTATTCTTGGGAGCTCGAACCTGAAGAGCATGAGAGCGAGGACTCAGCAAAAACTGAAGATGCTTCAGACGAACCAGAAGAAAAACCCTACTGGCAAACCCCGGAACCCGACCACAAAGACCTGGATGTGGTGTATCACTTCAGGAAACGGAAGGACTAAAACCTGTACCGCTTCACTACATAGGCACAGCTGCCTGCAGAGGGTTCTTCAACAAGCTCATATCCAATTTTCTCAATACCGGGTTGTTCCTTTTTGAACCGCATAAGCAGCACAGGCTCCACCATCACCGTCATGGCCAACTCGCTGCCTGGAGGAGCGCAGGATGATGCACCCGGCTTGTACCAAAGTTCAGCAGGGCGAAAACCGTTCTGTTTCAATTGGTTCACTGCTCCAGCAAGATCAAAATCGTAGGTCGGACTGCCTTTAAAATTAAACATGTAATAAACCCCGGCAGGAAAGCCGTATTCACCTGTTGAATGGTCTTCGGCCACCGGATTCGGCAAAGCCTTAGGCCCTGTTTTTGAACCCTTGCAGCTCACACCAAGCATAATGACAAGCGTAGATATAATAATTAATCGTATGCCCATAATTCAATCGTATTGATTAATAGATCATTGTCCCAATAAAAGCGCGTTAAACAACAACTTGAAACTTCCTCTGGTATTGGCCCTGAATTGCGGATTAAAGCCCATCACCACCAGCTGTCCTCTGCCCTTTTGCATCCAAACCAATGCCGACCTGCCCTTAAGCAGCTCATCCTTTTCGGCATAGCCGCTCTGTACAAGGTTGGATTGGGCATACGAGGCCAGCACCCTTCGTTCGATGTCGAGCACAGGTACGGAGGTGGCGAAAACCGGCTCACCCCTCGAAAAAACATTGAGCCCGGTAGGTATTCCATAAGTAAGTGGATGATTAACAACCACATCTAATCGCATAAGGGTGCCAGGCGCATAGAGTCCCTGCTTCTTCAGCTCGTCCGAAACATCGAGAAAAGGCAGCCTGAAGTCCTCGTTCTCGGTGCCGGATTTGATGCTGTGCGTGCCTTCGAACAGTGCTGCCGAGGCTCCCCAACTTACAATCACCCCGCCCTGATCCAGCCATTGCATCAGCTTGCTGAGGCCATCCTTTCCCATGCCTTTGGCAAATCCCGGAGGAAAGTTAGCCGGAGCAACATTAGCCCCCTCGCCCTGTTTACCATCGAGCAGTACCGATTTGGAAGCCGAGGGAAACACCAGCACTTCGATACCCGAAGGCACACCACCTGCCAGGTCGGCGGGCCTGAGCACACGGTAAGGAACGTTGTAGCTGTCGAAGATGAACCTCGTCCAGCCAGCATCCATGTCATGAAACCAGGTCTCTACCAAACCCACCACAGGACTTTTCAGCCTTTTCAGCTCAAAGTTCGGTCGCGACATCAAAGGCTCGGCCATCAGTGCATGCGGCCAATCGATCCCCTTCAGGACGGCCGCTTCGACAACGAAGGTGCCGGCCACAAGTGTCATTCCCTCGTGTTCCAATGTTTGCTGCAACCTGAAAACCTGCTTGTTACTAGCAAGCAGATTGAAAACCAACGCATAGGAAGCATTCTGCGAGGGACTCAGGGCGTAGCCCCATGCTTTTTCGGCTAAGGGCAAGTTGTAATGCTCAATTTCTTTTAATGATGCCTCCAGGGCTGCATTGCGCTCGTTCACTTCGTGGCATTCGAGCCCTAAATGCAAAGGCAGCGACCATGAGGTGATATCATACGGTTTGATGATCTCTCCTCCGGGCATATAACGTCTTACCGGAAACTCCTGTTTTTCCATCACTTCCTTAATGAAAGCCCTGAAAGGCTGCGCAAGCGGCACAACCACCGAACCGGAGGGGAAAACCATATTGCTCAGCCGCACATCGGTAGTCAAAGCATAGGTGTTTACTCCATGCTCGCGCAAAAGCCCCACAAGATGAACCAGTTCGCCCGGGTCGTTTTGGCTGGGTGGAAGCAGATAATAATAAGGTGCTTCCTTACGGCCAAGTTCCACCATTTTGGCTGTAATGTCGTGCCTGAAGCGCAGCAGGCGTTCGCGATGCAGGGACGCTGTTTCCACAATTCCCCACATCGAGCTGATTTCGTAGTTCACAATGTCCGAAAGCCGCCACCAGCCACCGGGCCAGGGATCGGGCATATTCACGCTTTTTTTGTATTCGCCCAAACCTTTACCTATCACACCAATCTCTTGTTTTTCAACATAAACCGGTGTAGCCATATGAGCCGAAGCGGCTTCGGTGAGCATGCCGATGGTATTTTTCCACAGGCAGGTCTCGGTATGGCCCGGCCAGTAATCGTCGAAAAGGTAGCGCTGGGTAACCCCTTTGAGGCTGTCGGCCGTCATGCGTTTGATCATGGCTGCACCAAACACACCCATCCAGTTGATTAGCCCTGCGTCAATGTTTTCGGCTATGGGATCGTGTGGCGGAGGTACAAAATAGCGTACGCCCGTAGCCCCCATCTGGTGCTTTTCGACCATCACCTGCGGAAACCAGTCGTGGCTGAACAAGCGACTGATGGCTCGTGTATCTTCCTGCGTAAGCATCACAAAATCGCGGTTGTTGTCGTGGCCAATATATTTGTGATACACCCCTGGCATCTGACTGCGTTCGTATTTGGTGCCATTGTATTTGTTGTAATGGTCCACCACCATGTCCATCCCGTCGGGGTTGTGGCTGGGAACAATCATCACAACCGTATTTTCCAACCAGGAAAGCCTGAGCGGATCGTTGGCACTTGCCAGCTCGTAGGCCATAAGAGGAACCGATTGCGAAGGTCCCACTTCGGTGGAATGCATCGACATGGTGGCCACCACAAATACCTTTCCCCGGGCTATCATTCTTTCAAGCTCATCGGCAGGAATGTCGGGCTCAAGGGCAAGCTTTCTGTTAATAGTTTTGAGCTCGTCCAGCCTTTCAAGGTTAGCAGGCGCCGAAAGCAGCAACACATAGAATTCCTTCCCCATGGGCGAACGACCAATGCTTACCAGCTTTACCCTGTCAGATTGTTTC
>DAIOUP010000065.1:0-8380 GCA_036759465.1 Bacteroidales bacterium | reverse complement strand
CTTTAAAAATGAAAATGGTAAATCGTTTATCCATTGTTTAACTACCTAATTAACCAAAATTCACCAGTATGAGAAAAATTGCTGTTTTGTTGGTGTTCTTGCTTGTTGCTGGCATCAGTGGTGCCTTTGCGCAAACAAGAACCGTATCTGGTAAAGTCACCAGTTCTCAGGATGGTATGGGTATTCCCGGTGTAACGGTTGTTGTGAAAGGAACAACCATCGGGGCCATTACCGACCTGGACGGTAAGTATCAGATCAATGTACGTCCGGAGCACCGGACACTGGTCTTCTCCTATATTTCGATGAGGACCGTTGAGGTGCCCCTTGGAAATCAGACCAGCATCAATGTCGTAATGGAGCCCGACGTATTCCAGATCGACGAGGTGGTGGTAACAGCCATCGGTGTATCGCGCGAGAGCAAGGCGCTGGGCTATGCCGTTCAATCGGTTGGCTCGGATGCTATTGTTCGCTCCGCTGCTACCAACCCTGTGAACGCACTAGCTGGTAAGGTTGCCGGGGTGCAGATTACCAATTCATCAGGTGCCGCAGGTGCCTCGAGCTTTATGACCATCCGTGGTACTGCCTCCATTACTGGTAACAACCAGCCACTTTTTGTTATCGACGGTGTGCCGATCGACAACTCTCAGCTCACTTCAGGCAATCCTGACGATGGAAGCAACAACCTGCTCTATGGTGTTGCGCTCTCAAACCGTGTAGTTGACCTCAACCCCGAGGATATCGAAAGCGTGAATATCCTCAAAGGCGGCGCGGCTACTGCTTTGTATGGTCTGCGTGCAGCCAACGGCGCCGTGATCATTACCACAAAGAAAGGTTCAGCCGTTGGCGGCCGTCGCAGCAGTGTGGCTTTCAATAGCTCGGTTACTTTCGAACAGGTATCGAGATTGCCTGAAATGCAGCGAAAATATGCTCAAGGTGTTGGCACATATAGCCCAACAACAACAGCTGTTTGGGGTCCTGCCCTTACCGACCTGCGCTTTGACGGCACAACCACAAATCCTGACTATCCACTTGGAAGCATTGTCCCCGCAGCCAATGCTCCTGCCGGAGCACAACCAATTCCTGGTTATGACAATGCAGCAAACTTCTTCCAAACGGGTGTAGCCTACAATAATTCTATCGCGCTAAGTGGCGGCAATGACAATAATACTTATTACCTGTCAATTGCAAACTCCACCAACAAGGGTGTTGTGCCAAATAACACCTTCGACAGGACTAATATTTCGCTCAACAGCGAAAGCAAATTGTCCGACAGGTTTAAAAGCGAAACAAGGCTGGCTTATGCAAATTCAGGCGGTATCAGAATCCAGCAGGGTTCGAATACTTCAGGTGTGATGCTTGCGCTGATGCGTATGCCCCCCAACTTTGATATTACAGGTGGCGTTGAAGATCCGGTCAACGACAAGGCAGCCTATAGGCGCCCTGATGGCACTCAGCGTAATGCCTATCGTGGAGGAGGTTATGACAACCCGTTCTGGACAGTTAATATGAACCAGTTCAAGGACGTTGTAAACCGTTTAACTGGTCATACAGCGCTCAGCTATATTGCCAACGAATGGCTCACCGTTACCTATCGTATTGGTACCGACTGGTATAGCGATCGTCGTAAGCAATTCTTTGCCCGAGGTTCGCGTACTGCCCCCAACGGACGTATTTACGAGCAGCAGTTCTTCGTTCAGGACATCAACTCAGACTTGCTCTTCAACATCAACAAGAAGATTAACGAGGACATCAACTTCAATGCACTGATCGGACAGAACATGTTCCAAACCTCGTTCCAGAATCTTTATGTTCAGGGTGATAACCTCACCGTTCCTGGATTTTATCACCTCTCGAACGCCGCTACTTATATTACCCGCGAAGGAAAAAGCAAGAAACGTACGGCAGCCATATTTGCCGACCTTGGCATTTCATACAAGAACATGATTTATTTCAATGCCACTGGTCGTAACGAATGGTCAACCACGCTGCCAGAAGGTAACAATTCATTCTTCTTCCCTTCGTTCAATGGTTCATTTGTATTTACCGAGCTTCCATCGCTCAAGGACAACAGCATCCTGCCTTATGGTAAGCTGCGTGCTTCTTATGCCATCATCGCAAACGATGCTTTTGCATATGGAACTTTGTCGAGCTTTGGCGGCGCTGCCTTTTCTGACGGCTGGACCGATGGTATCAGCTTCCCCTTCGCTGGCGTTCCCGGATTTACCCTGTCGACAACGCTTCCCAACAGCGAACTTAAACCTGAATTCCTAAAATCGTTTGAAGTTGGTGTCGACCTGAAGTTCCTCAAGAATCGTCTGGGTGTCGACTTTACCTGGTATAACAACAAGAACGAGAAACTTATCCTCTCCGTTCCGATCGCCAAGTCGTCGGGATACTATGCAGCCAACCTCAACGCCGCATCGATGGAAAACAAGGGTATTGAGCTGACACTACGCGGTATTCCGGTTCAAAGCAAGGACTTCAACTGGAACATTGACGTCAATTTCACAAAGAACGTTAACGAGGTGCTCTCGTTGGCCGAAGGCGTTGACAACGTTTTCCTGGCCGGTTTCGTAGGCTCGCAAACCCGGGCTGTTGTAGGACAGTCGTATGGAAGCATTTTTGGAAACGACTGGAAACGTGATGCCAATGGCAACATTCTAATTGTTGACGATCCCAATGCGTGGAACTACGGATATCCTGAAAGCAGCGAAGACGAAACCAATCTAGGTAACGTAATGCCAGACTGGACAATGGGTATCAATAATAGCTTTAGCTTTAAGGGCATCAGTCTGAGCTTCCTCTTCGACATCAAGAAAGGTGGCAAGATGTGGAACGGTACTAAGGGCGCCATGTACTTCTTTGGATCACATAAGGATACAGAATCGCGCGGCGACGGTGCAGTGTATGTTTTCGAAGGCGTAAAGATGTCGAATGGCCAGCCCAATGATATCAAGGTTGCAAAGGATATCAACTGGTATCGTAATGGTGAGGGCAGTGGCTTTACAGGACCTGCCGGACAGTTTGTTGAAAGCACCGACTGGGTTCGTCTGCGTGAGCTCACCCTATCGTATCAGCTCAACCGCAACCTGCTGAAGAAAACCTTCCTGAACAGCGCTGAACTTTTCATGACAGGTCGTAACCTCTGGCTAAGCACTCCTTACACAGGTGTTGACCCCGAAACCAGCCTTATTGGCGCTGGAAACGGACAAGGCCTCGACTACTTCAACATGCCCGGTGTGAAGAGCTACACCCTTGGCCTGCGCCTTACGCTGTAATCAATCACCAATGTTGACAAAACACTAACATGAAAAAACTTAAGAAAATGAGACACAATATCATCAAGAGCGTTAGTCTGTTTCTGTTGATTGCAGTGATGATTTCGGGCTGCAAGAAATGGATTGATACGGACATCAATAAAAACCCCAACAACCCCGCTGATGTTTCCATGGCACTTTTACTGCCATCAACACAAGGTGGTCTGGGTTATGTGATTGGTGGCGATCATAGCCGTGTTTCCGGCATGTGGATGCAACACCTTTCGGGCGTCGACCGCCAGTCAGCTGATCTCGAGCGCTATTCGGTGCTCGAATCGGACCAAAACAACCTCTGGAACACACTTTATGCCGAGGTACTCAAAAACCTCGATATTCTTGTAAAGAAGGCCATTGATCAAAATGCTCCGCATTTTGAAGGCGTTGGCAAAATCATGACCGCCTACACGCTTGGCATGATTACCGACGTTTGGGGCGATGCTCCATACAGTGAAGCTCTTCAGGGCGAAACAGGTAACCTTACACCAAAGTATGACGCCCAACAGAAACTTTACCAGACCATCAACACCCTGCTTGATGAAGGTATTGCCAAGCTTAGTGCTGCCTCTCCGGTTGGCGCTCCGGTCCCTGGAACATCCGACATTGTTTATGCTGGTAATGCTGCAAAATGGGTTGCCCTTGGCAAATCGCTCAAGGTTCGTTTTGCCCTCCATTTGTCAAAAAAGAATGGTTATGGTCCCGTACGCGACCTGATCAATCAGGGTGGTTTGATTTCGGACAATGCCAACGATTTCCAGGTCAACTTTGGAACTGCCGCATCAGCCAATAATCCCCGCTTCCAGTTTGACCAGCAGCGCGGCGACATCCGCGTTGGCAAGCGCGTTGTCGACCTCATGAAGGCTACCAACGATCCCCGTATTCCCCGCTACTTCGACAAGAAAACCGCAGCTGAATACGTTGGCTCAGGTCCCGGTGAAAACAACGTGAATGCCGCCTGGATCGGACCTGGCTATGCTGCTAATAACTCACCGGTTTACCTCATGAACTACTTCGAAGTGAAGTTTATTGAGGCCGAAGCTTTCTTCGACACCGACAAGGCTCGTGCTGCTACTGCCTATAATGATGCCGTTAAGGCTTCGTTGGCCAAGCATGGTGTGAGCAATGCTGCCTGGGAAGCCGAAAATGCCGCAGAAACTGCTACATCCATCACTATGCAGAAAATAATGACAGGCAAATATATTGCCATGTTCATGAGCTCCGAAACATGGGTTGACTGGCGTCGTACGGGTATGCCTTCACTTACGCTTCCTGCAGGAATCGTTGGCAACCAAACCCCTCGCCGCTATCTCTATCCTACCGACGAGCGTTTGTACAATCCGAACATGCCCGCTGGTCTCACCGTTACCAATAAGGTTTGGTGGGATCAGTAAGCCAGGTTAAAACAAACCGATTTTAATCGGTTAGAATAATCATTAGAATCGCCGGTCATTTGGCCGGCGATTTCTTTAATGACTATATAAAACGAAAACCCCTCATGTCGAGGGGTTTGTGGAACTGGCGGGATTCGAACCCGCGTCCAAACAAGGAGCAACTATGCTTTCTACATGCTTAGCCGTTTGTTATTTTTCGTACAAGACCTGGAAAACGGCATCCGGAACCTTGTCTTATCTCCTAAATTTCATTGGGCTGCCGGAGCTTCGGCCCAACTATCCCAAACTTGATGTGCACCCCGTGCTCAGGCCGGAATCGGGCATCTCCACCTGCGGGATGTCTCGTCAGGGCGCCTTGCACCCCGATAAAGCTTCAATCTACTGTGCTTCGATTAAGCAGCGAGAGCGTAGTTAGTTTCGCCAATTGTTGTTCGCAATCAAGTTTTACGAGCGTCATCGCAAGGCTCGGCATGCTTACACAACCACTCTGCTTGCTGTCAAAACCTGTCAGTCCCGTGGTTATGTGGAAATGCATCAAACATTATGCCACTGCAAAGATACAATATGTCTTTCGCCTAAAACAAAAAATCTCAGCCATTGAATGGTCGCGCAAAGCGCAACACATCTTCTCTTGATATAGCCGGACCAGCAAGGATAACCAGGCGTTCCACTGCATTATGAAGCTCACGTATGTTGCCCGTCCATTGGTATTGCTGCAACTCAAGCAGTGCTTCATCAGTCAATCTGGCCGGAGGTTTACCCATCCGTTGCGATACCAACTCGGTGAAATGACCAACCAGCAGCGGGATGTCGTCAGCTCTTTCGCGTAATGGCGGCACATGAATGACGATAACGCTCAGACGATGATAAAGGTCTTCACGGAAGCGGCCTGCCTTGATTTCCTCGTTTAAGTTTTTGTTGGTGGCACTCAGAATGCGCACATCTACAGGTATTTCCTTCTCTCCTCCTACACGAGTGATCTTGTTTTCCTGCAGAGCCCTGAGCACTTTGGCCTGGGCCGCAAGACTCATATCACCTATTTCGTCCAGAAACAAAGTGCCTCCATGGGCGAGTTCAAAGTCACCTTTGCGTTGTTTTATCGCTGAAGTAAACGAGCCTTTCTCATGCCCAAAAAGCTGACTTTCAATAAGCTCCGAGGGAATTGCCGCACAATTCACCTCGATAAATGGTGCGTGCGAACGGTTGCTTAGCTCATGTATCTGTCGGGCAACCAGCTCTTTGCCTGTGCCGTTTTCGCCGGTAATCAAAACGCGGGCATTGGTTGGTGCTACTTTACCGATCATTTCCCTGATCTCGGTGATGCTTGCCGACCGGCCAATCATCTCGTACTGTTTGCTCACCACCTTTTTCAACGCTTTCGTTTCGCTCACCAGACGCGATTTGTCCATGGCATTGCGCAAAGTGATAAGCAGACGATTGAGGTCGGGCGGCTTGGAAATGTAGTCGTAAGCGCCTTTTTTGATGGCTTCGACGGCCGTTTCGATGGTGCCGTGGCCCGAAATCATCACCACCGGACTTTCGGTGAGTTGCTTCAAGGCTTCAAGCGTCTCTATCCCATCCATTTCGGGCATTTTGATGTCGCACAAAATCACATCATAATCCTGTTCTTTGGCCATGGCAATACCGTCGGAGCCGTTGGGCGCATCGTCAACCTTGTATTTTTCGTATTCCAAAATCTCGCGCAGGGTGCGTCGGATGCTTACTTCGTCATCAATGATGAGAATCCGGGGCATGTTATTTTTTGGGTAAAATTACGAATTGTTGGCCAAAGCTGCAGGCCGGACACTTCCAATCGAAGTGCTGTAGGGCGATATGGTTAATTTTGCAGACATGCACAGTAAACATCTACTGAAATCGATCTGGCTTATATTGTTTCTGTTGAGTGTCTTGCAAAATGCCTTTAGTCAGAATACTCTCTGGAAAGTCAGCGCTGACAGCACTTTGCTAAGCTTTCCCTGGACTGGTGGCCTGGATGCATGCCAGTTTGCCGCGCTTGACCTGAACATGGATGGGGTGGACGACCTGATTGTTTTCGACCGCAGAGGCAATCGCTGGCTGTGTTTTCTGAACGATGGTCTTCCCGGGCAGATTAGCTACTCTTGGGCACCACAATATGTCCGTTTCTTCCCTCAGGTTTCCGACTGGGTAGTATTCGCCGATTACGATGGTGATGCTAAACCCGACCTTTTCACCTATTCGCCTGGTTGGGCTGGCATCAGGGTGTTCAAAAACACCTCGACCATTCAACCGCAATTTACGCTTGTGGTCGATCCATACCTGAGCTCACTGCAGGGTGGGGGATATGTGAATATCATTTCCACCAATGCCGACCAGCTGGGAATTGCCGACCTTGATGGTGATGGTGACCTCGATCTGCTCACCTTCTGGGCATTAGGCACTTTTGTTGAACAGCACACGAATAAGTCGAAAGAAAAGTATGGCCACGCCGATTCGTTGATCTTCGAAAAAACCAGTTTTTGCTGGGGACGAATTGCCGAAAGCGAAGAAAACAGCACCATTTATCTTGACACCTGTCTTTTTAGCCAAAAATCCAATGGTTTCCGGCATCGTGGGGTAACCATGTTGGTGCACGACTTCACCGGTAATGGCCTTCCCGACCTGCTTTTGGGCGATGTGGACTATCCGGGCCTGAATCTGCTGATTAACGAAGGAACACAATCTTCGGCCCTCATTGTGGCGCAGGATACCCTGTTTCCTTCGAACGATGTTCCGGTGAGGCTTTTTTCCATGCCGGCTGCTTTCCTCATCGACGTGAACAACGACGGGCTGAAAGACCTGATTGTTTCTCCTTTCGATCCGAATTATAATGTTACAGAAAATTATTCGAGCATCTGGCTCTACCTCAACGAAGGCTCTGCCACCCAACCTTTGTTCAGGCTGCATACCAAACGCTTTCTGCAGGATCAAACGATCGATCTTGGTTCGGGGGCTTTTCCGGTGATGTTTGACCTTGATGGCGACGGTCTAAATGACATCATTGCAGGCAACATCGGCCGTTATGTGCGTTCCTGGTTTGTTGGAAACACCCTGCACTCGTCCTTCGAGTCGTCGATTCATGTTTTCCGTCAGCAAAGTACTCCGGATGGAATAGCTTTCACCCGAACCAGCCGCGACCTCGCTGGTTTGTCGGCTTTAGGTCGCAGAGGTTTGGTGCCAGCATTTGCCGACATTAGCGGCAACGGCCTCCCTGATATGCTTGTGGGAAGCGAAACCGGCGGTTTGATCTACGTTGGCCAAATCAATCCGGGCGAATGGGTTTTGCGTTCCACAAATTTTGGCGGCATACAAAGCCCGCCCTGGTCATCTCCTTCCTTGTTCGATCTGGACGAAGATGGCATCACCGATCTGATGATTGGCTCGGTGAACGGCAGAATTATTTTTTACAAGGGTTCCAAAATAGGCGATTCGCTTGGATTTCAATTCGTAAAGAGTAATCTGGGAGGCATTGATGTTACGGATTACAATGTTTCGTACGACGGTTTCAGTGTGCCTCAGGGATTTATTGCTCCCGATGGTTCACCGCGTCTGGTGGTGGGAAGCGAAAGCGGAAAAGTGTTGCTTTTTGGCAACATACGGGGCAATATCAATGGCAATTTTGCACCGCTCAATGATTGGCAAAGTATTCTCGACACC
>DAIOUP010000064.1:0-8393 GCA_036759465.1 Bacteroidales bacterium | reverse complement strand
TTAATAAATCCTCCGGAAGCATCATAGCGGGCTACAAAAATATCCCAGTTACCATTTGATGTTAATAATGCTGAACCAGGTCCGGGATCAAAATCAGCAGTTTCGGTATAATAGCCTGTAATAAAGATCTCACCTGATGCACTTAAGGTTAAACTATTTCCTGCCTCGTTAGATGGGCCGCCAATGTTTTTTGCGAAAATGTAATTGCCTGCAGCGTCATATTTGGCAATAAAAATATCCGATGCTCCGGAACTTACAAGGTTGGCTTCGTTTACCCCATAATCAAAATCAACCGTTTGATTAAATGATCCCGTCATGTATACATTCCCGTCACCATCGAGTTTCACAGCTGTGCCCGCGTCGAAAGATGTGCCTCCCATGCCGATTGCAAACACATAATTACCGGAGGCATCATACTTGGCCAAAAAAATATCTGCGGAGGCATCGTTACTCGCTAAGGGATTCCAGCCTGAATTAGGATTAAAATCAACTACACCACGAAAATATCCTGTAATATAGGCCGCTCCGCTGGCATCAACGGCAACTGATAATCCCCGATCATCCGACCCGGACCCCAAATTAAAAGCGTAAATGTAATTTCCAGATGCATTATACTTTGCCAAATAAATATCGTTATCTCCTATGCTTGACAAATTAACAATACCGGTGCCAGGATCAAAATCGACATTACCAGAAAAATATCCAGTAATATATACATTGTCCTCATTATCAACAGTTATTGCAGTCACATAATCACCGCCGGTGCCCCCTATGCTTCGTGCATACACCAACTGACCATGAGCGGTATAACGGGCAAAAAAAATGTCAACTGATCCGTTACTGGTCAGATTTGAAACCCCTAAGCCAGGATCAACATCAACATTTAATGAAAAATTACCTGCAACGTAAAAATCACCGTTTTCCCCTACTGCAACTGACCCAATTGAGACAGAGCCGCCAATTGGAGTGTTGTTCAGTGATCTGGCCCAGTTCATCACAAGATTGGACTGGGGAAATGCCATAAGTGCAAGCAACTGAAAGGTTGCAACTAAAACAAACTTCATGTAAACATTTAAAGGGAAGTCCTTTAATTGAAAACACTGGGAGATAAACTTAGCAATTGGTTGAGCAAATACTTTCATATTGATCGAGAGTTTATAGCTTATTGATTGGTTATCTGACACTTAATTCTTAATTAATAGGCTGGTACACAATATATTTGCAGGAAAAACAGCAGTGTCTTCCGAAAAACCCGATTCCAAAGTATCGTACTCGATTATTTTCCTTGCTAACAGGCGAGTATTCAATCGAATGCTGTAAGCCTAAACCAGCGCAATATAATTTGATCAGGATTGAGTAGTGAGCAAATATTTTTTTAAGCGGCAACAATTCCATCAAAGTCCTCGAACAGCTCAGTCTCGCACAATTACCCAAAAATGGTCCGAGTAAAAGCATGGAACCGGCTTTATTTTTCAGTAGCAATATGAAATTTAGAATTAGATGCATGCTTCTTTAGATTGATTCTAAATAATTTTTTGGTCAAAAAAAATAGCCAAACGCAATTGGCTGCAGAACATGGTTGATGCGACAAAAATGATCTGTAATGCGAGGCAATCCTAATTGTGCACCTCACGAAAACCTCACATTAACTAAACTTTAACAGTAAAGGTCTGGGTTAACCTCCTACTGACCTGTTTTCCTGTAAGCCGGCCTAATAAGTTACAAGGTTTTCATCATTGCCCAGCGACAGTTTTCGCCTTATGATTGATCGGCTGTTTTCGATGGTTCGGACCGTGCGGTTGGTGATGCCAGCGATCTCTTTCGAGCTTAATCCAAGCCTGAGGAGGCTGCAAATACGGAGTTCAGCAGGCGATAGTTCGGGATGACGAGCCACAAGCAAAGTATTAAATTGCTCGTTAACCGCATCGAAGCGTTTTTCGAATTCGCTGAACTTTCTTTGTGGTGATATTGATTTCAACTGGCGGGTCAAACCATTAAAAAGCTCTGCATCAAGGCCTATGGCCTTCGTTTTAACTTCATTAAGGCCTTCCTCAATCTTTTCAACCTTTTCCTGCGTTTCTGCCAGCAATATGGCACTGCTCACCAACTCTCTTCTCCTGAAATCAAGCTCCATCCGGGTGCGTTCAAGCTCGGCCTCGGCATAAAGCGCCTTTAATACCGATCTCCTGCGACCGATGGTCATCCAAATCGCAATAGCCAGCAAAGCAATCAGTCCGGACAATCCGAATATTATCCATAAACGCATAACACCCTTATGTTCAAGCATTTCCTGTTCAAGCTTTAAAGCCCTGCTTTCTTCTTTCGCCTGATCATATTGCGCCTGAAGTGCAGCAATTTTTTCCTGATTGCCCGAGCGCAACAAACTGTCGTTGGTGTTATAAGCCTGCAGCAGATATGGATATGCTTTTGACTTGTTGCCCATCGAGGCATGAACAGATTGAATGGCGTAAAGCACATAAAGCTGGAACTCAGGATTCGGCACCTTATCCAACATCTGCCTGACTGTATCGTAATGCCGCAATGCCTGATCGAACCGACCTAAAATCTGAAAAGTGCGGCCAACACTATAATGATTGAAAAGCTCACCCTGAAAAGTCCTGATTTCTTTCGAAAGACCAAGCGATCGCCTGTAATTGGCAAGCCCTTCTTCAAGATTATTGTTGTCCACCTGTATTTTGGCAATGTTGTGATATGCCCTCGCCAGCTCTTCCTTATCACCAAGTCGTTGAATTACAGATAGCGATTGATTAAAATATTGCATTGCAATATTTATCGAATCCATTTTGGAATAAACTACACCAAGATTCGTCAATACAGCAGCTTCCTGCCGTCGGTCACCGGCCTTCCGGGCGTTTTGCAGGGCTTTAAGATACAAATCCCGCGCTTGGGTGTAGTTTGGAATGTCCAGATTGAGGTTGCCAATATTGGCATATAGTACACCAAGCTGACGGTAATCATTTATCTTCTCAAAATAGGCAATGGCTTGCAGAAAATTCTCCATTGCATTGGCGTTGAATCCTTTCTGCTGATAAACACTGGCAAGGTTGTTATGAATAGCCGCAACATTAAAGTCCATGCCGGCACGGGTGGCAATCTTCATCTGTTCGTTGAGCAGTTGCTCGGCTTCGTCGGCCCTTCCCAGGCGCAGATAGGTATCGGCAAGGGTTAAATTCGACTTTACAACCAGGTCTGCATCATTTACTTTATTGCCCATAACTCGCGCCAGTTCAAGATAATGCATGGCCGAATCGTATTCGGAGAGCTTTTTGTGGGATATCCCCTTGATGTAATTGAGTCGGAAAATCGCATTTGTCGAAGGAGATTTATTTATCTCGGAGGCAATGGCCTTATATAAGTGGTGATCAACAATTTGATAATCATCAGCCATCTCATGAATGATATCCAATAATGAGACTACTCTAGCCTCTCCTTTTATATCTTTTGTGAGGTTTAATACTGAATCAATCTGAGTTTGCGCTTGCATCAGATTGATATTGATGTAAATAGCTATGACTGGAACGAGTACAAAAAGAGCAATACGATGAAGCATCAGTTTAGTTAATTTCTAATTTGTTGTAAATGTACAAATTAGAAAAGTGTTCACAATGCTCGTTGGTTTCACAAGACAATTTTTTGTCCTACAGTCAGACCCAATTTCTGATTTTGTCCAAAAGCAGTGAAGCCTTTGAATCGTAGTCGGTAAAAAAGGCGTAGAAGCGCTGGCTTCGGCCTTATTCATTGATTGAAAATCTAATGTAATCCCTTATCGCAGTGATGCTTATCAAGAATTCGTTTCAGGCTGGTCAATAACCAATAAATTCCTCTAAAAGCTCCTGAAGAAATGCCTTTCCCTCCTGTTTCACCCTTGCATCATCCTCTGGCTTAAGGCTGTTCTGCCAGTAGTGGTTGGCAAACTTATTCCAAACAAAATGACCCTCAGGCGTTTTCCAGCCAAGGCCTTCGTTAAGTTCGAAGTAGGCAAATTGCTTGCTGTAAGGGTTAAACATATCACGACTCCATCGGAAAGCTCCGGCATCAAGGCCAAGCTGCTTCAAAATGGTTACCGGCAAATCGGAGTTCATGAAAAGTCGGTCGGTTTGTTTACCGCGCAACGAATCGTTTAGCACAGGTCCTAGAAGTAGCAAAGGTATCTTGTGATACTCAAAGGTTTCTAGTGGATGATTGCGGTAGGTGCTCTTGCTATGGTCGGCCACCAGAACAAATAAGGTGTTGTTATACCAAGGCTGTTGCCTGGCCAGCTCAAAAAATTCGCCTATGGCGGCATCAGTATAGTGCGCACCGTTCACGTGATTGCGCTCGAGCTGTGGCCAGGTTATGGGGCGTGGGCCGGGAAAATCGTAAGGAGCGTGCGAACTGAGGGTGAATACTACACTCAAAAATGGCTCTTTGTTGTCGCTGAGGTCAAATGCAAAAAACGGCAACAAATCGCTATCGTGCACACCAAGCTTGCCGCGGGCAAATTTTGACGTCAGATCCTTTTCCTCAACGAGTCTATCTATCTCGTTGTAAATAAGGTAGGAACGTATATTGCCATAGTTGAGCTGGCCTCCAAAATAAAAACTGGTATGATAGCCTGCCTTTTTTAGTTCTTTGGTGAGCGAAGGCAGTGCGTAATACTTCTCAGGGTGGTTGGTAATCGTTGTTACAGGAATGCCCGGCAATCCGCCGATCAGTGAGCCGATAGCCTGCTGCGAGCGGTTGGCGTTGGCGTAAAAATTGGTGAACATCAGCCCTTCCCTTTCCAGTTTTGCAATATTGGGCGTTATGCCCGGCTCGCCGCCAAGCGATTCAATTAAATCGGCTGAAAAGCTCTCGAGCAGCAGCACCACGATGTTTGGCCTTGAGGTTTTGATGATAGATTCAGTAGTATCCTTCTCAACCTTAAAAAGTTGCTTAACAATGGCATGAGCCTCATCATTAGGCATAACCTCAAACGGATTGTGATCGTTGTGGCTCACTGCATCGAGAAGATTAACAACAAAGTGATAGGTAGGATTTACCGCTGCAAGATTGAGCAAATTATGCTTGCTGAAATACACCGAACTGATGCTAATAGGTATGGCATTCAGACCACCGCGCGCTCCTAAAAACAATAACGAAATACTCACCAATAACTCAGGTAACAAGGGCCACTTCAGCCTGGTTTTTACATTTCTTTCGGACCTCGTCAGCCGCATATAGGCAATAAAAGAAACAGTTGAAAATAGCGCCCATAGTCCTATCAACAACACAAACATAGCTGTTGGAGCGGTTTGCACAATCTCCTGAGGATTTCGCAAATAAATCAGCGCTTTGTAGGTGAGCTTCGATTGCCATTCAGCATAAATTCCCACCTCCGTCATGGCAATGATGCCATGCACGTATGTGAAGAATCCAACAACAATCAGCTTTATCGTTCTGAAAATACTGAAGCCTGTGAGCAATTGAAGTAAATCGGGTAAAAGCGTCAGAAGCAGCATATAGCAGGCTGTGGCAATATCGAGAAAGAATGCCGACTGGAATGTTTTGAGTAGCTCGCCGAAAGGAATCTGGTCTATGCGGATTAAATCGTGGTTGTAAATTAAAAATACCAGTCTGAATAGCTGATAAACAACCATCCAATACAACAGGAGTCTTAATTGTCGAAATAGCAGCGATTTCATAGGAACTGGCAAAATTAGTCTTTTTGCCATTTGTCAAAGATGGGTCGGCATCCGGCTTTTGGCTACTTTTGCAGCCGGTTTTTGCAACATCAAGGCATGTCAGTCAGCAACAATCTGCTTAATATCCGCAAAACGGTTCCGCCCCATGTGAAGCTCATCGCGGTATCGAAAACCATGCCCGAATCGGTGATCATCGAGGCCTATGCCGCCGGTCAACGTGCTTTCGGCGAAAACAAGGCTCAGGAAATGTCGGCCAAGCAGCCCCATCTTCCTGCCGACTGCGAGTGGCACTTCATCGGCCATCTTCAAACCAACAAGGTGAAGTATATCGCGCCTTTCGTGCAAATGATTCATTCCGTGGACAGCTTTAAACTGCTTCAGGAGATTAACAAACAGGCCATGAAGCATAACCGGATCATTCCCTGCCTGTTGCAATTCTATATCGCGGAGGAGGAAAGTAAATTTGGTCTGAATCGGGCAGAAGCTGAAGAACTTATTAAAACATTAATGGACAACCATTTAGACAATATACTCCTAGCCGGTGTGATGGGCATGGCCACGTTTACGGACAATATGCAACAGGTGCGCAAGGAATTTGCCAATCTCAGGAGCATTTTCGAATGGCTTAAAAAAACCTATTTTGCTGATAAGGAATCTTTTAAAGAGATCTCAATGGGCATGACCGGCGATTACCTTGTCGCCATTGAGGAAGGATCGACCATGGTACGCATCGGCAGCGCCATTTTTGGAGAGAGAAACTACAAATAATCTAATTTTTAATGATTTACATACTCTTTTTACTGGGATTCATATTGCTGATCTATGGCGCACGCTATTTTGTTGATGGAGCAGTTTCGCTTGGCATTCGGGCCAAGCTCTCCCCTTTGGTCATCGGTTTGACCGTTGTGGCCTTCGGCACCTCGCTGCCCGAGCTGGTGGTCAATATTTTTGCCGCCTTCAAGGGAAGCACCGGACTGGCCATCGGCAATGTGCTGGGCTCGAACATCGTAAATATCCTTGGTGTAATAGGCATCACCGCATTGATTTTTCCCTTCCACGTCGATCGCCCTTCGATGCGTCGCGACCTGCCTTTCGGGGTTTTTGTAACCGTCATGCTCCTGCTCATGGGCAACGGATATTTTATTGGAGGAGCCAAAACAATTACCAGAGTGGAAGGTCTGGTCATGATACTGATTTTCGGAAGCTACCTTGCCTATCTCATCAAAAGTGGTGAAACGCCGGAAGAAGCTGAGGAATACCAGGACAAAAAACCAGCCACCTGGCCTCTCACCATTCTCATGCTCGTTGGCGGACTTGCCGGCATGTATTTTGGCGGCGAATGGGTGAGCGATGGCGCCATTCACATCGCTGGAGTCCTGGGTATCTCGGAGGGCGCCATAGGCCTAACTATTGTAGCATTTGCCACCAGTCTGCCAGAGCTGGCAACAAGCGTGGTTGCTGCAATCAAGAAAAACGTGGGAATCGTTATGGGTAACGTTCTGGGTTCCAACATCATAAATATCCTTATCGTACTTGGCACGACGGCCGTAATCAAACCCATAAGCATGCCTTTGGACATGAACGTGGAAGTGGTGCTGGTCATACTGGCCAACATAGCCCTCCTTGCAGCAGTAAAATTTGGTCACGGGCTGCACCTCTCGCGGCGGGAAGGCACCGTATTGCTGGCGCTCTATTTTGGCTTTGTGGTGTTCTCGGTTTATTTCAACTGATTTAGTGAGGATAAACCAAGGGAGCATCCGGACCAACAGGCCATCCAAGCAACATCCAGGCAATCAGCAACAATATCCAGATTATTGAAAATACCAAAGTATAAGGCAACATCAGCGCTATGATGGTACCAATGCCTGCCTTTTTGTCGTATTGCTGCACAAAGGCCACAATGAGTGCAAAGTACGACATCATAGGCGAGATAATGTTGGTTACCGAATCGCCGATGCGGTAAACTACCTGCGTTAGCTCGGGGCTGTAGCCCAACAACATAAACATAGGTACGAAAACCGGCGCCATGATGGTCCATTTGGCCGAAGCGCTCCCCATTACCAGATTTATGGCTGCCGTAAGTATCACAAAGCCAAGCATGAGCGGGATGCTGCCCAATCCGGAAGCCTGCAATACGGATGCGCCTTCGATAGCAAAAATGAGTCCGAGATTAGTCCAGCGGAAATAGGCAACAAATTGTGCCGCAAAAAACACCAGAACGATATAAGTTCCCATGGTTTCCATGGATTTGCCCATGCCTTTCATCACATCGCTGTCGCTTTTTATCGTTCCGGCACCCCTGCCGTAAGCGATTCCCATAATGGCAGCGGTGATAAAAATAATGGCTACGATGCCGCTCATAAATGGCGAGTGAAGCAGGCTTCCGGTGGCGGGATCGCGGAGGAAACCGTTCGAAGGCAGTATGCCCCACAATAACAAAGCACCAAAGGCCAGAGCGGCCACCAAGGCATAGCTAAGCCCCTTGCGCTCTGCAGGGCTGATCTTTTCAATAGCCTCATTTTCAGCTCCGTTATCAAGCTTACCAAGGCGGGGCTCAACGATGCGCTCCGTTACCCAGGTGCCGGCAAATGCAATAAAGAAGGTTGAAACAAATAAAAAGTAATAGTTGGCTGCCGGATTTACCAGATAGTCTTTGTCGATAATATGCGCAGCTTCCTGAGTCAATCCTGCCAGCAGCGGGTCAATAGT
>DAIOUP010000063.1:0-8396 GCA_036759465.1 Bacteroidales bacterium | reverse complement strand
GGCAGACCCTGAATTTTATTGTATTGATGGTACTTGAACTGCGGGTAGTTGATTATGAGGTATTTGACAAACTGTCCGTTGTTGATCTCGCATACAATGATTTTTTTGTAGCGACCAAGCACCTCTTCAGTATTTTTTGGCAGCGGCATAATGTATTTGAAGTGAGCAAGGGCTAAGGAATGTCCTGCTTCCTGCATTTGCTCCACAACCGTGCGCATCACGCCGTAGGTACCACCCCAGCTAACCACTAGCAGATCGGCCGACTCAGGGCCAAATACGGTTTGTTCCGGAATATAGTTGGCCACGCGCATCACTTTCTCCTCACGCAGCAGTATCATTTTCTGGTGATTCAGGGGGTCGTGCGACACATTGCCACTCACATCTTCCTTTTCGAGACCGCCAACTCTGTGGCGTAAGCCGGGCGTTCCGGGTATTGCCCATTTGCGGTTCAGCTTGACAGTATCGCGACGATAGGGCTTGTATTCGGGGTCGTTGGCTTCAGCCAGCGGTGGATGAATCTCGGGCAGTTCGGCAACGGCAGGGATTTTAAATACTTCCGAACCATTGGCCAGTGAGCCATCGGTGAGCAGGATGGCGGGTGTCATGTGTTCCAGACTGAGCTTGGCCGCCTCGAAAGCGCTATAGAAGCAGTCGGAAGGACTCTGGGCTGCAAGAATGATCACCGGAGCTTCGCCATTTCGGCCGTAAAGCGCCTGAAGCAAGTCGCTTTGCTCCGATTTTGTAGGCAAACCGGTTGAGGGGCCGCCGCGCTGAACGTCAACAATAACGAGAGGCAGCTCGGTCATCACGGCCAGGCCGATGGCTTCTGACTTCAAAGAAAGTCCTGGACCACTGGTAGTTGTGATGGCCAACGATCCCGTGAAGCTGGCGCCAATGGCACTCACAATACCCGCTATTTCGTCTTCAGCCTGAAATGCCTTCACGCCCAGGCTCTTGTGATAGCTGAGTTCCTGAAGGATTTCGGTTGCAGGTGTAATTGGGTAGGAGCCAAGAAACAATGGTCGTTTGGCACGATCGGCCGCAGCGATAAAGCCCCATGCTGTAGCAACGTTTCCTGTAATATTGCGATACTTGCCTTTGTCAAGCGGTGCCGGATTTACCTTGTACACATATCCTACAATCTCCATGGTATCGGCATAGTTGTAGCCCGCTGCCAAAACGGCCTTGTTGGCAGCAACCACGAGTGGATTGGATGCGAATTTCTTCTCAAAATATTCGTTGATGACATTGGGTTCGCGACTGAACATAAACATCACCATGCCCAGCGCAAACATATTTTTGGTTTTGAGCGTCGTCTTGACGTCGAGGTTAAGGTGCTTTACGGCTTCCTTCGTGAGACTTGAAACAGGAGTCCGAATCACCCTGTAGCCGTCGAGGCTGCCATCAGTGGTGGGGTCGGAAGCATATCCTGCCTTTTCGAGCCATTTGTCAGAGAAATTGTCGCTGTCAATAATAATCAGGCCCTGTTTCTTGATCCAGCGCATATTGGCCTTGAGCGAGGCCGGATTCATGGCCACCAGCACATCGGCAAGGTCGCCAGATGTGTAAACACTCTTTCGTCCGAAATGAATTTGAAAACCCGATACACCCGACACTGTTCCCTGCGGAGCCCTGATTTCGGCGGGATAGTCGGGGAATGTAGCGAAGTCGTTGCCTGCAAAGGCCGTGGAATCGGAAAACAACGAGCCTGTGAGCTGCATACCGTCGCCGGAGTCGCCAGCAAAACGAACCACTACCTGTTCCAGTTCAACAACTTTGTTATTGTTGCTTGCCATACCGTTGTGATTGATTTTCAGGCAAAGGTAAAACTTATTTAGAAGGCTTTAAAGGTGCTGGTTTACGTGCCGGCAACACACGATTTTCAGGTCTCATGGAGCTGTGTATATATAATTGTTTAGCAACATTTTACGAAATCATTAACATCCATAACCCCAAAAAACACAGCCCTAAATTATAATCAGTCTAAATTCAGCGGCAGTTTCAGGCGCTCATTTCCAGCAGTATTGAAGCATAGTTTAGATTTGCTATAAATTAACCTATACCGCATTTCAGGTATTGACAGTTCTATATCTTTGCAGTGGTAAACGTTCATAAAAAACCAAAACAATAGCACTATGGCTTACAAAATTACCGATGACTGCACAGCTTGTGGCACCTGCATCGATGAATGCCCCGTTGATGCCATTTCCGAAGGCGATATCTACGTAATCGACCCCGATAAGTGCACCGACTGCGGTTCGTGCGCCGATGTTTGCCCAGTAGAAGCCATCATCCCGGAATAATCGAGGAGACAAAGCCCAGGCGGCATCATTGAGATCATTTTTATTTGGTTAAGGAGCAGCCACCGAACCAGCTGTTCCTTTTTTTGTTTAGCCTGCTGTACCTGCAATATTGAGGCGTAAGGCGTTTTATTGTTAATTTTGCAGGCTAAACACTAGCCCAGGCTTCATGGACGTTTACAACTACCTGAATAACAGCGACCCATCGGTTATAGAAGACCTTTACCTCCGCTTCCGCGAAAACCCGCAAAGTGTGGATGAAGGCTGGCGTAAGTTTTTCGAAGGCTTCGACTTTGCTGCACGACACTATTCTTTAAAGCCATCGCCCTCATCTACATCGGTAAAAACGGTAAATGAGTTCAAAGTGCTTGAACTCATCAATGATTATCGCAAGCGTGGCCATCTTTTTACGCAGACCAATCCTGTGCGCAAACGCAGGCAATACAGTCCTACACTCGACATACAAAATTACGGACTGAGTGAAAAAGATCTTGGCACTGTATTCGAAGCCGGACGTGAGATCGGGCTTGGGCCTTCAAACCTCTCCAGCATAATTGATGCCCTCACCGAAACCTATTGCAGGAGCTTTGGGGCAGAATTCATGTTCATCCGCAATGTGGATATTGTTCAGTGGCTACTGAGGCGTATGGAGCCCATCCGCAATCTGCCTGCATTCACAACCCAGGACAAAAACTGGATCTATATTAAACTTGACAGGGCGGTTAATTTCGAAAAGTTCATCCACAAGAAATTTCCCGGTCAAAAACGATTCTCGCTCGAAGGCGCCGAATCGCTCATCCCCGCCCTCGAAGCCATACTTGAAAAGGGCGCCGAACTGGGTACCGAAGAGCTGGTGATCGGCATGGCCCACCGCGGAAGGCTCAATGTGCTTACTAATGTACTTCGCAAACCATACATGGATGTCTTCAGCGAATTTGAAGGCAAGGAGTATGAAGATGAGACTTTGCTGGGCGACGTAAAATACCATCTGGGCTACACTTCTGTGCGCAACTCTACCATCGGCAAAACTGTCAAACTAACACTGGCACCAAACCCTTCTCACCTTGAAGCCGTTGATCCGGTGGTGGAAGGTATTGCCCGGGCTAAAGTGGACCAGCTTTATCAGGGCGATTTTAAAAAGGTGGTGCCCATCCTCATCCACGGCGACGCTTCCATTGCTGGTCAGGGCGTGGTTTACGAAGTGGCACAAATGTCGGAACTGCGCGGTTATAAAACCGGTGGCACTATCCACCTTGTCATTAATAATCAGATCGGTTTTACTACTGATTACCTCGATGCCCGTTCGAGCACCTATTGCACCGATGTGGCGAAAATAACCCATTCACCGGTGTTTCACGTCAATGGCGACGACCCCGAGGCGGTGGTTTATGCGGTGCAACTGGCAATGGAGTTTCGCGAAAAGTTCCACAAAGACGTATATGTGGACCTGCTCTGCTACAGGAAATACGGACACAACGAAGGCGACGAACCACGTTTCACGCAGCCTCTTCTCTACAAAGCCATCGAAAACCACCCCAATCCACGCGACATATATGCCCGGAGTCTAATTCAGGAAGGTATTCTCACACCCGAACGGTCGAAAAAGATCGAAGAACATCACCTTAAAGTGCTGGAGGACAGCCTGAGCGGTGCGAGAGCCAAAGAAAAGACACAAATCACCAACTTCCTGCAGGAAGTCTGGGGCCATGTGCGCAAAGCCAAAGACAACGATTTCCATCACTCTCCTGATACGGGCGTGGAGGAAAGCAAACTTCTTCACTTTGCCGACAGGCTGACACTACTGCCCGAAAACAAACAGTTTTTCAGAAAAACTGTAAAGCTTCAGGAACAGCGTCGCGACATGGTATTTAAAGATGGAACAGTGGACTGGGCCATGGCCGAATTGCTGGCCTATGGCAGCCTGCTCGAAGAAAATCATATTGTGAGGCTGAGCGGGCAGGATGTTGCCCGCGGTACTTTCTCGCACCGTCATGCCACACTCAGGGTCGAAGACAGTGAAGAGGAATACACACCGCTTAATCATATTTCGGAGAATCAAGCCAGATTTGAAGTTTACAATTCACTCCTAAGCGAATACGGTGTGCTCGGCTTCGAATACGGTTATGCCTTGGCTTCGCCCGATGCCCTTACCATTTGGGAAGCCCAGTTTGGCGACTTTAACAATGGCGCGCAAATCATCTTCGATCAGTTTGTGAGTAGCGCAGAGGAAAAATGGAATGTGATGAACGGTTTGGTTATGCTGCTGCCTCATGGCTTTGAAGGTCAGGGACCTGAGCATTCCAGTGCGCGCATCGAACGTTTTCTTACTCTTTGTGCTGAAAACAATATGCAGGTGGCCAACTGCACCACACCGGCCAACTTTTTCCATATCCTGCGGCGCCAGCTGCACCGACCTTTCCGTAAACCCCTTGTCATTTTCACTCCAAAAAGCCTTTTGCGCCATCCGCTTTGCGTTTCACCAATCAGAGAGCTTACATCTGGTGGTTTTCAGGAAGTAATTGATGATAAATCGGCCGATCCTGCAAAGGTGAACAAACTGGTTTTCTGCAGTGGAAAAATCTTTTATGATCTGCTTGAGGAAAAACAAAAACGCGCCAACGAAACAATTGCCCTGGTTCGTATTGAACAGCTCTATCCCCTGCCCGTTCAGCAGATGCGCGAAATCATTCAAAAATACGAAAAGGCAGCTACGCATCTTTGGGTTCAGGAAGAACCGCTCAATATGGGAGCCTGGCGCTTTGTTCATCACGAATTCAAGGATGTGCGCATGAAACTCATAGCCCGTCCGCAAAGCGGCAGTCCGGCCACGGGTTCATCCAAGTTTCACGCCATCAGCCAGCAAAAGCTCATCGACAAGACCTTCGAAAACTGCGACTGTCCGCTGCTCGAAAAGGAATGCGGCATGATGTGCATAGGCAATAAATGGCGTTCGTTTGAGCAGGAACTTAAAGATATGAATGTTGAAATGCTCGACAGCAAATTCCATTCGGCCACCAAAAAACTGGAATAATCCGCCAAAACCATGACGATAGAAATAAAAGTTCCCAGTCCGGGCGAATCAATCAGCGAGGTCGTACTCTCGAACTGGCTTGTGGACGACGGTGCATATGTTGAAAAAGACCAGGACATCGCCGAGGTCGATTCCGACAAAGCCACCCTAAGCCTGGCGGCCGAGGCTTCCGGCATTATCCGCCTGAAGGCCAAAGCCGGCGATACTGTTGAAGTAGGAACGGTGGTTGCCCTTATCGAAGCCTCAGCAGAAAAACCGAAGGTTGTCGCTCGCAATGAAGAGAAGTTGGCTGAAAGCGCGGTAAAAAACGAACCGCAAAAGTTCGAAGCAACCCAAATGGCATCCGCTCCCGATTCCTCGGAAAAGATATTAAATATCAGCCCTTTGGCTCGCAAAATGATGGAAGCTGAAGGCCTTAGTGAAGCCCAATTGATCGAATTCCTCAAGCAATTTAGGCTTGGCCGCAAGGACATCGCCTATTTTGCCGAAAATAAAGATAAGACGGCAATCGTCGCCCCTCAGCAATCTGCCGAATCAACAAAACCAGCCCTGTCATCGTGGCCGGGCGGCCGTGATGAGCTGCGCAAACGTATGACGCCTCTGCGCAAAAAGCTTTCCGAACGTTTGGTGTCGGTGAAGAACGAAACGGCCATGCTCACCACCTTCAACGAGGTGAACATGACTCCCATCATGGAGCTGCGCAACAGATACAAAGATGCTTTCAAGGAAAAACACGGTGTCAACCTAGGTTTCATGTCGTTTTTCACAAAGGCTGTTACCGAAGCGCTCCGCCATTTTCCGCAGGTGAATGCCCAAATCGACGGCGACGACATTCTCACTTTCGATTATGTTGACGTGAGCATTGCTGTTTCCGGTCCGAAAGGCTTGGTAGTGCCGGTGATAAGGAATGCCGAATCGCTCAGCCTGGCCGGCATCGAGCTCGCTATAAAGGAGCTCGCTACCAAAGCGCGCGACAACAAGCTGACACTTGAAGAAATGAGCGGAGGCACATTCACCATCACCAACGGCGGTGTTTTCGGCTCGATGCTCTCAACTCCTATTATCAACCCTCCGCAATCTGCCATTCTTGGCATGCACAACATCGTTGAAAGGCCGATTGCCGTGAAAGGCAAGGTTGAAATTCATCCCATTATGTATGTTGCGCTGAGCTATGATCATCGTATCATCGACGGACGAGAGTCGGTAGGTTTTCTGGTCAAAGTAAAGGAAATGCTCGAAAACCCGCTTAAGATGCTTTATGGTGCCAAAGACCCTTCCGAAATATTGCTCGAGCTTTAAACGATGAGGATACAGACTGATTTTTTGGTTGTTGGCAGCGGAATTGCCGGATTGAGCTATGCCATAAAAGTAGCTGAATTCGGTAAAGTGCTCATCGTGAGTAAATCGGTGCTCGACGAAACTACAACAGGATACGCCCAGGGTGGAATTGCCGCGGTGATGTATATGCCCGACTCGTATGAAAAACATATTGCCGACACCATGAAAGCCGGCAGCTATCTGAACAATGAGGAAATTGTCAGGCTCACCATAACCGAATCAACCGAGAGGGTTAAGGAACTGATTGACTGGGGCACCCAGTTCGACAAGGAAGGCTCGGGCCGATACGCCCTTGCACGTGAAGGAGGTCATTCGGAGTTTCGGGTCTTGCATCATCAGGACAAAACCGGTGCCGAAATACAGCGCGCCCTGACTGAAAAGATCAGAGAGCATCCAAATATAACCATTCTCGAGAACCACTTTACAGTTGACATCATCACACAGCATCATCTTGGGCAGATTGTCAGGCGCTCGCGCAACGACATCACCTGCTACGGAGCTTATGTTCTCGATCCGACCACGGGAATTGTTCACACCGTGCTGGCTAAAACAACCATGATTGCCACCGGTGGGGCAGGCAATGTGTATCAAACCACTACCAATCCTGTTATTGCCACCGGCGACGGCATTGCTATGGTTTACAGAGCCAAAGGCGTTGTGGACAATATGGAGTTTGTGCAATTTCACCCTACAAGTCTGTATAACCCTCACGAGAAGCCATCGTTTCTCATTACTGAAGCCATGCGCGGTGCTGGTGCAGTGCTCAAGGATTTCAACGGCAAAGAGTTCATGTATCGGTACGATGCCCGTGGCAGCCTGGCATCCCGCGATATTGTGGCTAGAGCTATCGACAATGAGATGAAACTTTCGGGCAGCGACCATGTGTATCTCGATGCGCGCCGTTTGAAAGAAAAAGAGATTTTGGAACATTTCCCTGCCATTCACGCCAAATGCCTAAGCCTTGGCATCGATATCCGCAAGGAAATGATCCCGGTGGTACCCGCGGCGCATTACATCTGTGGAGGTGTACGAACAGACATGCATGCACGTACAACCATCAACAACCTCTATGCTTCCGGCGAAGTAAGCTCGACTGGACTACATGGAGCTAACCGATTGGCATCCAATTCTTTACTTGAAGCTCTTGTGTTCTCTCACCGGGCAAGCATCGATGCCTCCGCCAAAATAACCGATATTGATTTTTGTGAGGACATCCCCGATTGGAATGCAGAAGGCACAGTATTAAATGAGGAAATGGTGCTCATAACTCAATCCAGAAAAGAATTGCAAGCTATTATGAGCAGTTATGTTGGCATCGTACGGTCAAACCTAAGGCTTAAGCGTGCTCTCGATAGGCTGGAGATACTCTATAATGAAACCGAAGACCTTTATGACAAATCCGTGCTCACGGTCGAAATCTGTGAGTTGCGCAATATGATTAATGTGGCATACCTGATCACCAAATTTGCCTCTCAACGGCGCGAGAGTATTGGCCTTCATTACACCATTGATTATCCTCCAACAACTGAAATCAAACAAAAGAACTGAAAAATGGCATTAATCAGGGCTATCAAAGGCGTTGAGCCAAAATTTGGCGAAAACTGCTTCCTTGCCGAAAACGCCACCGTTGTTGGCGATGTGGTCATGGGCGACAACTGCAGCGTATGGTTCAACGCTGTGATACGCGGCGATGTGCATTACATCCGTATTGGCAACAATGTCAACAT
>DAIOUP010000062.1:0-8431 GCA_036759465.1 Bacteroidales bacterium | reverse complement strand
CCTTATAGCCTATCTGCTCTTTTCCTACGCCCGCAAGGCCGAACAAAATCAGGTGTGGGCAGGCATGGCCAAAGAAACCGCACACCAGATTGGCACTCCCCTGTCGTCACTCATGGCCTGGATCGAATTGCTGCGTATGCAACACGACGACTTTGAGGGCACAGCCGAAATGGAGAAAGACATTCACCGGCTCGAAACTATTACCGAACGCTTTTCTAAAATTGGTTCCGATGCCGTGCTGCAACCCACCGACCTGATCAATACCATCGAAGAAACCATCAACTACCTGAAGGTCAGAACTTCGAAAAAGATATCCTATCATTTCAAAGCCCACTCGCAAGCTATTGTACTGCCATTGAACGAAACGCTTTTTCAATGGGTCATCGAAAACCTTTGCAAAAATGCCATCGATGCCATGGACGGCCAGGGCAGCATTGTGATTGAGGTATTCGACGAACCCTCCAAAGTGATCATCGATGTGTCCGACACGGGCAAAGGCATTCCCAAGTCGGCCTTCAGGAGTATTTTCCAACCAGGTTATACCAGCAAAAAACGCGGCTGGGGTCTTGGTCTGTCGCTGGCCAGACGAATCATCACAGGATACCACAGGGGGAAAATTTTCGTGAAAGCATCTACCATCAACGAAGGCACTACTTTCAGGATTGTATTACAAAAGTGATTTTCGTTGCGCTCTAATGCTACAAAATCCTACGCAAAAAATTCTAACTGAATAATATTAGTCTTCAATCGCCAGCACTGGTGCAGACCTCGTCGTCGAAAGCCTTTTTATCAGCGCAACAGGCAGCACTTCGTGAGCTTGAGCGCCTGAAGGCGTTGCCGACATCTGTTGCATAAGCAGGCTGAATGCCCTTTCAGCTATCATTTCAACAGGCTGCGCAACAACGGTAACCGTGGGTCGTGTAAATGCAAACCATGCAGCATCATCGAATCCCATCAGGATCAGCTGTTCGGGAACACCATAGCCCAGGCGTTGCAGGTGTTTCAGGCAAAAAGTGGTGATATTGTTGTTAAGGGTAAAAATAGCATCGGGCATGGTACGGGCGCTGTGACAGGCCTCGAGCTTGGCGGCTATTGCCTCTTCCAACCCGTCGAACGGGGCCTTGAAATGGTTTTGCAAATCGATAAAAAGGCCGGCGTCCCTTAGCCCTGCCGCAAACCCTTCAGCACGATGAACCAATGTGGAAATATGCTCAGGACCAATACCAAAGATGGCAGGAGACACAGCACCCTGAGCCGCCAGGTGCAGTGCCGCCTGATAGCCGCCCTCGTAATTATCGACCGAAACGGCGGCCGAGAGCATATTGTCGAATACGCGGTCGATGAGCACATGTGCACGGCCCTGCTGCAGCAAACCATTAAACATATCGGCCGACTGCTGCGATGATGAAATAATCAAGCCATCCACCTTACGATCGAGCAACAATTCAATTTGTCGCACTTCTTTTTCCACTTTCTCGTCGGTGCTGCAGGTTACAAGGGTATAGCCGAAACTCCAGGCCAGATCTTCAATATGGCGGGCAAGTAGGGCATAGAAATGGTTGGAGATGTCCGAAACAATAAGCCCCAACGTATGGGTTCGTCCGGTGCGAAAACCTCTTGCAAGCTGATTGGGCGTATAGTTAAGTTCATCAATCCTTTCTCTTACCCTGCGCTGTGTTTCCTTGCTTATGCCGTGATGATCGCCCTTGCCATTGATAACCAGTGAGACAACGGTTTTGGATATTCCCAGACTTTTGGCAACATCGGCCAGTGTTATTTTTTTATTCATTGGGCTGCAGGCTTAATCTATGTTTATCTCATCGATGAAAATGTAGGCCTGCCCACCGGCGCCCAGATGCCATTCGGGCAGTTTGCCATAGTTCACGGCCCTCACCTTTACATATCTTGCACTTACACCCGCCCTTCCGCCAATTTGAGCAAAGGTCATTTCGTATTCATCATCCGGAATATTGTGGCCCGTCTCGAGTACCCTTCGGTAGTTTTCACCATCGTCCGAAACCTCAAAAACTACCTTTCGCGGCATTAGAATCCACGAGCGGGTATCCTGCACAAAACTGGCGGAAAGACGACGGATGTATTGCCGCTTGCCCAAATCTACAACAGCCTCAAAATTAGTACCCTGATATCCCTGCCATCCACCAAGACGCCAATTGGCGGCCCCTTTGAGACCATCAATTAGGATCTCAGCTCCGCCACCTTCATAATTGGAGTGAGGCGTATAAGTCAGGCTTATCTGTCTGTTGCTGATCACTTTTATAACCTGACGCTGAGCCGGAGCGCTGTAGCCTAAACCCTCCTGCCAGACCACTGCAGTTATGAGGGCTGACTTATCAAGGTTAAAGGGGCCTGCATAGCGCTGGCTGGCGGCAGTAGGCAGACTGCCGTCGAGCGTAAAGAATATTTCAGATCCCTCAGGAGCGCCCTTGATGACAACAGTGGTCTCATCGTTAAAACGCGAGGGCGTGTTTTCGAACCAGGGCGCCGGCATTACCTGAGGTTGATTCACGGCTTTTGCAGGCTGCTCGTCAGGTCCCACGGCCCAATTGCGATTAGGCTTGCTGTCCATGTCGAACTCCAAAACCCCGCCTTTAGCCACTTCTTCGTGCCACAGCCAGCTGCGCAGCAATGGGCGTCCGTTGAGCCAGGCCTGACGAATGTAGGGCTTATCAGGCGAAACCCCGCGGGCCACCACCCTAAACGATTTTCCGCCACCCAGCTCGAGCGTGAGCTCGGGAAACCAGGGCGTGCCAATGATGTATTGATTGCTTCCCGGTGTAACGGGATAAAAGCCCATGGCACTGAAAACCAGCCATGCCGACATTTGTCCGCAATCTTCGTTGCCTATCAGTCCGTCGGGTTTGGCGGTATAAAAATGGTCCATGATGTAGCGCACCTTCTCCTGTGTTTTCCAGGGCTGTCTGGCAAAATTGTAGAGGTAAGCCATATGATGGCTGGGTTCGTTACCGTGAGCATATTGCCCTATAAGGCCAGTGATGTCTTTCATATCGCGTCCGCCTATGCCTTCTTCATTGGTGAAGAGGGCATCAAGGCGGGCAGCAAGCGAATCGTATCCTCCGTGCGCCGAAGCAAGCCCGTCGATGTCGTGTGGCACATAAAAGCTGTATTGCCAGGAGTTGGCCTCGGTAAAATGCCAGTCGACCACAGCAGGGTTGAAGGGTTCGAGCCAGGCTCCGTTGAGGCGCGGACGCATAAAGCGTGTTTGGGGGTCGAAAAGGTGTTTCCATGCCTGCGAGCGTCGGGCGTATTCACGCACAATATCTTCGCGGCCCAGCTCGGCCGCCATGGTAGCCACACACCAGTCGTCGTAAGCATATTCAAGGGTCTTGCTCACCGACTCATGCTCCTTTTCGCCGGGCAGATAACCAAAACGCTGATAATCGTCGAGGCCAAAGTGATCGCGTGTGCTGCTGACGAGCATGGCTTCGAGGGCCTTATTGCCGTCGTAACCTCGGATGCCTTTCATCCATGCATCGGCAATCACCGGAATGCTGTGGTTGCCAATCATGCACCAGGTTTCGTTGGCCGCAAGCTCCCAGATGGGAAGAAGGCCTCCCTTGTCGTACATATTGAGCATGCTACGGACAAACTGGTTGGTTCGTTCTGGCTCGGTGATGGTCATGAGCGGATGCCAGGCACGGTAGGTATCCCATAGCGAAAACACGGTGTAATTGTCGAAGTCGGTGGCCATATGCACTTCATGGTCCATGCCACGATAGCGGCGGTCGGCATCCATAAAAGTATTAGGCTGAATATAAGCATGATAGACCGCTGTATAAAAGGCCGTAAGCTGATCTGACTTGCCTCCTTCGATCTTGAAACGATCCAGCACCTCGCGCCAGCTGTTTTTTGCCTGAATATGGGCTGTGTTGAAACGGACGGTGTCGGCTTCGGCTTTGAGGTTGTTGGCTGCACCATCCAGATCGACTGCCGAGATGGCTACTTTAATTTCGACCGTTTCGCCCTGACTGGTCGAAAATCCCAACCATGCCTTGAGGTTAGTACCCTCGGCCGATTGCATCCCGGGCATAGCCATATCGTCGATAGCCAGCAAGGTCTGGCTGAAGGGTTTTGAGCTTTTCAGGTGGAAATACCAAACCATGTCTTTGGCCCAGTTGGTGCTCCGGCGCATGCCGCGCACTTCGGTATCGCTGATGATTTCGATGCTCGATTCAATTACGCGGTCGCGGTGCTGAAGGTCGAGCAATAGGCCGGCCTCCTCCGAATCGGGGAAGGTGTAGCGGTGAAACCCGACCCTTGTGGAAGCCGTGAGCTCGGCAAGGATGTCATATTTGTCAAGCCAAACGCTGTAGTATCCTGCCGAGGCCCTTTCGTTTTTCTTTTGAAAAGGCGAACCGTAAATCTTGTTTTGCCAGGCAGGACCTCCCGTCATGGGCATGATCAAAACATCGCCGTAATCGCTTACACCCGTTCCGCTCAGGGCGGTGTGGGCAAAACCGTAAACTAGGCTGTCAGTGTAATGATAGCCTGAACAGCCATCCCAGCCATCGAGACGCGTCTGCGGACTAAGCTGTACCATGCCAAAGGGTACTGTGGCACCGGGATAGGTGTGGCCGTGCGCAGCAGTGCCAATGAAAGGATTGACATAATCGATGGGCATCTTTTCTGGTCCGCAGGATGTCAATATCACGGCCTGAGAAAGGGGTATAGCGCAGGTAATTAAGCAATTACCAAACGCTGCAACAACGTTTAGTTTCATGGTTTGGTCCGTTTTGGCTGCCCTACCGGGCTACCTTTCGGACAAAGATAGTGGCCTAAATCGATTTAACCAATTATTCAGCAACAATTTCACTGAAAAACATCCACACTTTTTTTCCGAACCCCGGATGATTTTCGGGTATAGGTCTGGTGCGCTCCGCGCTTAATCTGATCGCCTTGTACTTGCCCGGTTTGAATGATAACCTGAAGTTTGATACTTGCGCGCTATGGCTGTCAACTGCCTTGATTTCGGCGAGCGAAGCCACCTTTTTGAAACGTTTACCATTTCTGCTGGCGTACAGGCTTATCAAATCGGGCTGGAAAATCCAGGATGCTGGATCACTGAGTGAAACAATTCTGATTTCACTGAGTAGTGTCGATACAGGGAAGTGTATTTCGGCTTTCCAATGGTCGTCGAGAATGCCCGACCAGCGTCCATCGCTAAACCATCGCGTTCCCTCAATACCATCGGTAAGGCTAAACGCGTTGCCCGGATACCGGTCGGATGGGATGGGATGCTGAATAACCGGCAAACCAAAGGCCTTATGGAGGTTGTATTCCCGAATCAGGGCTGGTGTGTTTTTGCCCTTTACCACAGTATATGCCGTCAGTTCGGCGCTTTTGCCAATACGAAAGGGTTGGCTGTAAACAACACAATCATCCATAAATCCTTCTCCCTTAAGCACATACACCAAGCTGTCCACCGGCAGCAAGGTGCTCATGCTAAGCAAAAGTTCGCGAGCCTCTTCATTTACATCCTCCTTCACCTGCACTTTCCATGCCGAGCGGGCATAGTTGAATCCTGTTTCGTCATATTGGCGCAGCATCAGCGGCAGGCGCTGTACGAAGCCAACCCAGCTGCGGCTTTCGCGCGGCGACCACAACACCTCGGCAAAAGCAGCCATACGCGGAAGCACCATATATTCCACATGTTGCGGAACGGGCATATACTCCGTCCACACATTTGCCTGAGCACCAAGCACAAATTTGGTCTGTTCCTCATTCAATGCAGTCGGTATGGGTTCGTAGGCGTACACTTTGTCCAATGGAGTAAAGCCTCCGATGGCCAGAGGTTCGGTAGCCGGATCGCCCTGATAATGATCAAAATAGCAGTGCGAACCCGGGGTCATCACCACCTGATGATTCATTCTGGCAGCTTCAATACCACCATTCTCGCCCCTCCACGACATGACGATGGCATTTTCGGCCAGTCCGCCTTCGAGGATTTCGTCCCAGCCCATCAGCCTGCGGCCGTGCGCCTCCAGAAATCGCCCGATACGCTGTATGAAATAGCTCTGCAATGCGTGCACATCCGTCAGGTTTTCGGCTGCCATGCGCCTCTGGCAAAGCTCACAGGTCTTCCACTCGGTTTTGTCGGCCTCATCGCCACCAATATGGATGATGGGCGAAGGGAAAAGTTCCATCACCTCGAGCAGCACATTCTCAAGAAATTCAAAAGTTTCTTCCTTGCCTGCACAATAAATATGGGTGATGGGCCAAACCCCTCCGGGCGGAACGCCAAGGTTCTGCCCCGAGCACGAATATTCGGGATGGGCCGCCAGGGCCGACATCACATGGGCGGGCATCTCGATTTCGGGAATAATGTTGATGTTGCGTTCGGCGGCATAAGAAACAATGGCACGTACTTCGTCCTTAGTGTAAAATCCACCGTAGGTTTTGGGCGCGTCGGGTCGGCTTAACGGACGCAGATTCCAGTGTTCGTGACCTCGGTCTTCGCGCCAGGCACCCACCTCGGTGAGCAGGGGATAACGGTCGATCTGCAGCCTCCAGCCCTGGTCGTCAACCAGATGCCAATGGAATGTATTGATGCGGTGCATGGCCAGCACATCGAGATAGCGGTAAACAAATTCCGCAGGCATGAAATGCCGCGACACATCGAGGTGCATACCGCGATAGGAAAAACGGGGGTAATCGGTGATCTGCCAAGCCGGTAAGCAATCTTTTCCATAAGATCGAAGCATCTGCCCCAGGGTGTTTAGTCCGTATTGAATGCCGGCATTGGTGTTGGCAATAAGCAAAATGTTTTCCGATGAAATATTCAATTGATACCCCTCGTCGCCAAGGTTTTTGTTGTACGGTTGCGACAACCCGAGCCTGAGTGTCGGTGCGGCCAATGACTTGCCTTCATCGGCAAAGGTTTCTATTCCAAAGCGTTTGAACTGTTCTGCTGTTGTTTTCAGATGCAAGTCTTCAATGCCTTTTTGCTTGATCAGATTGATAGGTCTGTTGAGGGCAAAGCAGCCATCTTCCAGTTGGTAAACGGCCGGAAGCGGTATCACAGGGGGCTGGGCGGCTATGGAAAGTTCGGCGTAAAGCAAGAACAGAAAGCTCAACACCGCAGTGAGCCCGACGGGCAGTTTTACCAGTTTTTTCATGGGATTTGCAGATTGTTTTGTGGGTTGTCGTTGTCCGAAAAACGCTGCAGATAAACGGAATAGTCCTTGCGAAAAGGTTTGTAATCAGGATCTTCGTAGAGCGAGGAAGTAATCAGGTAATCGGCTGTGGCTCGGTTGCAGGCGGTGGGTACGTTGTAGAGCACGGTCATGCGTAGCAGGGCTTTCACGTCCACATCGTGGGGCTGGCTGGTCATGGGGTCCCAGAAAAAGATCATGAAATCGATTTTTTCTTCGGCTATGAGTGCTCCGAGTTGTTGGTCACCTCCCAAAGGGCCTGATTTGAGGGCCGTTACATCGGGTAAGATTCGGGCTACCATACTTCCGGTGGTGCCAGTAGCAAAAATGTGGTGCGGCTCGAGCATTGCCCGGTTATGTTCAACCCACTCCACCAGGTCATTTTTGCGGGCGTCGTGTGCCACCAAGGCTATATTTCTGATTTTCATAATTTTGATTATTTAGCCAGCCAGAGTGCAGGGTCCACCTGCGTGCGATTTTGCCAGATTTCGAAGTGTAGTTCGGTTTTGCCCTCGGTTTTATCGGTATGGATAAGGCCCAGCAAATCTTTGTGATTCACGCGGTCGCCACGCTTCACATACACCTGCTCCAGATTGCTGTAAACGGTGAAAAAGTCGCCGTGTCGCAGGATGACGGCATTGTTGGTGGCGGTGATCCGGTTTGTGCTCACCACCACTCCTTCGAATACGGCTCTGGCTTCCGAGCCTCGCGTGGTGGCTATGTCGATGCCATTGTTTTTGATAGTAACTTTTCTAAGCACAGGATGGGGCTGTTCGCCAAAGCGCGAGGAGATAATACCGCGTTCCACGGGCCAGGGAAGCCGGCCGCGGTTTTGAACGAACTGGTTCGAAAGGAGTTGCTCTTCCGGCGTAAGGTTCATCAATCGGTCGGGCGAGGCCGGTCGGCCGCTGGCTTCCCTTGCACGGCGTATTTCTTCGGCTATGATGCGCTCTATTTCCTTTTGCAGCTGGCGGGCTTCCTGCTGCTTCTGCCGCACCTGCTGTTGCAGATCACGCTCCTGCCGTGATATTTTCTGAACGCTCAGTTCAATGTTCATCCTTTCGTTGTTGAGCAGCACCTGCTGACGGCGCTCATCGTCGAGCAGCCGCGCTTTTTCGTCGCGTTCCGATGCCAGCTTTTGCTTTTGTGCTTCCAAGCGGGTATACGTTTCGCTGATGCGTTCGATCTGCGTCTTGCGCATGGCGGCATATTGCTGTAAATACTTCATGCGGCGGTAAGCC
>DAIOUP010000061.1:1259-8447 GCA_036759465.1 Bacteroidales bacterium | reverse complement strand
TGGGTTTTTCAAACGATTTTTCCGCCTTTTTTACATTAAGCGCATCCAGATTCTCAATATTGCGTGCTTCGAGGTAATCGTACACATCACCCAGATACTCCTTAATTCGAGGTTTTCTGAACTCGAATACTTTCTCCGTAAGACCCATAAGAAAATCGCGGTCATGCGAAACCACCACAACTGTTCCCTCAAACTGAAGCAAAGCGCTTTTCAGGATGTCTTTGGAAGCCATATCCAAATGGTTGGTAGGCTCGTCGAGAATAAGAAAATTAACAGGGCTTAGCAGGAGTTTGGCGAGAGAAAGTCGGGCCTTTTCGCCCCCTGAAAGCACTTTCACTTTTTTATCGATGGCATCCCCGCTGAATAGAAATGCTCCGAGGATGTTTTTTATCTGTGTGCGGATTGGGCCAACGGCAACATCATCCAGGGTTTCGAAAACAGTCTTGTTACCATCCAGCATTTCATGCTGATTCTGTGCATAATAGCCTATTTTAACAAGATGACCGGGCTTTAATTCACCCCGCTCGAAAGGAAGTACACCAGCCATAATTCGGGCTAAGGTCGTTTTTCCTTCGCCATTGCGACCAACAAAAGCTACTTTCTCGCCACGGGATAAAGTGAGATCCAACTGGTCAAGAACAACAAGGTCACCATAATGCTTATGAAGGCCTTTGACCTCGAAAGTAATTTTACCACTGTGGGGAGCAGGTGGAAACCTGAGGCGCATGCGGGCATTCTCCATTTCCTCAATGCCAATTTCCTCCATTTTTTCGAGCATTTTTACCCTGCTCTGCACTTGTCGGGCCTTCGATGCCTTATACCGGAAACGTTCGATAAAACGCTCTATATCGCGTATTTCGCGCTGCTGATTTTCGTATGCCGCGGTTTGCGTTTCTATACGTTGTTGGCGCATTTCCACATAGTAGCTATACGAGGCCTTGTAATCAAAGATCTTCCCTCCGCTGATCTCTATCGTCCTGTTCGTAACGACATCAAGGAAAGCCCTATCGTGTGACACCAGCAAAACGGCGCCATAATATCCCTTTAAATAGCTCTCAAGCCACTGTATGGACTCTATATCCAAATGATTTGTTGGCTCGTCAAGAAGCACCAAAGAAGGCCTTTTCAGCAGAATCTTGGCAAGTTCAACGCGCATTTGCCATCCATTGCTAAAGGTACGCAACGGTCGTTCCATATCCTGATGCTCAAAACCAAGTCCAAGCAAAACTTGTTCAGCCTGCCCTTCCAGGCTATATGCTTCCATCAGGGCCAGACGTTCATTTAAATGGCTCAGCTCGCTGATGAGCCTGTTGTATCCGCTGGATTCATAATCCGTTCTTTCATGAATCAATGCCGTAATAGCATCAACTCTATCATGCATTGCCCTTATTTCGTCAAAGGCTTTCAAAGCCTCGTCGAGCACGCCTACCTGGCTCGAAAGCGACATTTCCTGAGGCAAATAACCGATAGTAATACCATCAGGCACAACAACATCACCTTTGTGTGGTAGCTCAAGACCAGCGATAAGCTTAAGGAGGGTAGTTTTACCAGCACCGTTTTTACCTACCAGGCCAATTCGATCTTTCTCACGCACAAGAAACGAAACTCCAGCGAAGAGATCGTCACCGGTGTAATGCATGGTTAATTGTTGAACTGATGCAATCATAAGCGCGGCAAAAATACGCCAAAACTTAAAAAGAAAGGGCTGACCAAAAGGCCAGCCCTTTCCGGGGGATTTATGTTGTTACGATTACTTCGTTACAACAATTGTGCGGTTAAATGTGCGTCCGTTGTTGTTGACGAACTGCAGGGTGTAAGCACCAGCGTTGAGGCCCTGGAGGTTAAGAACGTCGGTGAGTTTGCCGCTCAGGCTGCGTTCCATAACTACCTGACCCATTGTGTTAACCACGCGTACCAGCTCAATACCGTCAACCAGTTTCAGGTTAAGCATGCCACTGGTAGGAACAGGGTAAACGCGGATGTCGCTCATCTGCTGCTCATCCACACCAACCGTGATGTCCATAATTACCGGAACAATCTTCACCGGAGTAACGGGGTCGTTGCTGGTAATACGGATATTGGCGGTGTAACGTCCGGCTGTCAGACCGGTGCTGTTGAACACCATAGTCCTGTTAACACTTGCACCAGGATTGATGATACCCGAGGTGGGCGGTCCCATCTGGAGCCAGTTGTAAGTAACACCCGGTATAAGTGTGGCACGGATATTCCAGTTACGGTTGATGGTTGAGACAAGAGTACTCAGACGCGACCAGCTCGTGCCATCAGTCGAAATCCATTCTCCGTTGGGATTAGCCGGGCCAGCATCCATACCTGCGGGGAATCCACTAGCAGCATGGGTTACAGTATAACCGACCCAGATATCTGTACCATCAATTGGCAGCGGAGTGCTTAATGTTACAGTAACCCAGGAATTGGCCTGAGGGGTAAAGTTTTGTTCGCGTAATACTGGACCTGGAGTTGTTCCTGTGCCGGCACCCCATATCTTAAGTACTGTGCTTGTGGGTAGGTCTCGGATATAAACTTGTACCGAGGTAAGGTTGTGTCCAACGTATGGGCTAACCATTGCGCTGGGGAATCTGGCTGCAACGTGGAATGTACCACCATTGGTGAGACCAATTCCAGTAGCATTTTCACCGTCGTAGTTGAGTACAACAGGGTTGCGGCTAGGCTCAACAAGTTCAGGTTCTCCACCATTGCTTTCAGGACCTTGGGCTATATCCAGAATGGTCGGGATATCCTTGTCGCCACCAGGAACGATTACAGGGTCCGGAGCGCTTTCGCGTGTGTACTGAATCGTAGCCGACCAGTTTAGTGGCGAAGCACCAGTATTTCCAATATTGAGCGTCTTGGTAGTAGTACCGCCAGGAGTGAAGAAGTAATGGTACATGCTGGCGGGGTTTACCGTAATAACAGGTGCAGGCTGACCCTGGAATACCTTGATATTATCGATTCTCCACCAGTCAATATCGAAGGTAGTTGCACCAGTAGCTTCGAACCTTACCTTAGTAATCTTGCCAAGTGCATGGGCTGTTACATCGTAAGTCTTTGTGGTCCATGGAATATCAGCAGTATTCACGAAGGTGTCGAGAAGTACCCAGGTAGTGCCATTCCAAACATAAACCTTCATCTGTTCATTGCCGTTATTGGCATAGTCATCGAGGAAGATATCGAACTGGAAGGTTACATTACCAACAGCAGTGGTGGCGTTAATATCACGGCTAATAAGAGATTGGCTGTAAGTTGTAGCTGTGGGGCTCCAATAGAATTCTGCTGAAGGAGCTGGATTACCACCGGCGGTTGCAATACGCCAGTTACCTTGTGAAGGCTGGAAGGTCCAGCTGTTCTGGGTAAAGTTGCCGGAAGCCCAGGTTTCTTCGAAGGGGAAGGATGCCGGAGGCGTAACGGTTACCTGGGTTGTAACGGGCTGGCTTTCTCCAGGATAGGGTTGACCGTAAACAGCAGTTACACCATAAGTATAGTTGCCCGCGGCTACATTATTGTCGGTGTATGTACGCACACTGGCAGTGGTTTGACCAATCAGCTGGTTGTTGCGGTAAATTTTGTAACCAAGCAATTCACCGTGGTTGCAGCCACCGCCGCCACCGCCAACAGTACCTTCAACAAGGAAGCTGAGGCCGTAAGGAGTGTTTGTTCCACCCATTAAAAGCGGAACAAAGCCACCGCTCGTTGTTGTCTGCTGAAGTGCATCGCCCGTAGTGGTTTGGCCATTGATCGTCACAGGCACACCCCAAGGACCGCTTGTTAAAGAACCGGTAGCGGCCCACTCGACCCAGTATTGACCAGGCTGCAGTGTAAGACCAGGCGTAGAGCAAACAACGGCCATAATTGGGCGCTGATTGTTAACAGCTGTTTCGTTTACTCTATATGCGTTTGTCCAAGAAGTACTGGTCATGAGGTTGGTATTCATGTCACCCCAAACAACCTGACTTGAGGCATTAGCTGGCGAACCATTCCAGATACGCAGGCGTCCACTCGTAATGGTTGAAACAGGAGGTGTTGGGTGTGCAGTCGAAGTCTGATAGGCATAGAAAGTGATGCTTTCAACGTTCCATGGATTGCCTGTAACGGTGAAGTCGTCAGCAACACTGATCGTTCCGCCATGATTTATGCTCGGACCAAAGGTCGTCATACCCGAGTGCAGCTGGCTCAAATCGCTTCCGCCAGGACCAACACCAGGATTGTTTACGAACGGACCGTTGTCGAACAAAATAGCACGACCACTCGAAGCGCCCATATACTTGACACCTTCAGGCATACTGCCACGCAGGCCGCTGTTGTCGAATTCACTTACACCAAGGCTGCCATTGTTGACTACTGTGCTACCAGTCTGTGCATTTCCACGCTCAATATTTGAGGGCAGACCGTAGGCGATAGGCTCGAGGCTGCGTGTAGCAGGTCCTACGTACACATTATCGAGCATGATAGCCGAACCATCGTTGAAATTATCGAGCACATGCTCGCGGAATCCGATGTAAATCTGGCTTCCGGCAGGAACAAAGTCGGTGAGGTTATAGGTCTTGAGTTCCCATTCGGTTGACGAAGTGGAAGTAAAGTTGAACTGAGCGACAACCGTGCTGAAGTGAGCAGGATTGTTCTGGCTCTGTGTCGAAATCCTTACATCCAGGTTATCGTTATAGCTGCTGAAGGCATAGCGCATGTAGAACTTGAGCTGATCGCCGTTCTCCACAGTAATCTGAGGTGTAACGATCCACTGGTCGTTGGCTGTTGTACCACCAGTATTCCAGGTTGCGAAAGCCATTTTGCTGCCACCCTCAGGTGCGGGAGTAGCAGTTCCGCCCTGCCAACCAGGAATTGGCGTAGTTCCAGCGTTCAAAGAAGTCCATCCCGTACCACCATCAGGATTCAGTTTAACCCATCCAGTGGGAGGGAAGTCGCCTTCGAAGCCTTCGTTTATTTTTACGGTTCCACCACCGCCACCGCCGCCAAGATCAGGTGCCTGCCAGTTGAGCGTAACATTCTGGCCATTCACTGCACTTGTTAGATTACGTGGCTCAGGATAGCAAATTGTAGAAGGAGTAACAGTCATTGTTACAGGAACAACCTTAAGAGGAGTAACTGGGTCGTTGCTAGTGATCTTAATATTGGCGCTATATGTTCCAACTTCAAGACCGGCAGCATTGTACGATACAGCCAGATCAGCGCTTGCACCGGCATTGACAGTTCCAGCAAGAGGACTAACGCTGAGCCACTCAACTGGTCCGCCGCCACCTGTAGTTCCCGACACAATAAATGGCAGACCCTGAGCGGGTGTACCAGTGCCTGAATCGAGGAAGTCAGTCCATGACGAACTGCTGCCGAGGAATTGTTTGGCATTACCAGTAACAGCCTGTCCGTTGATGGTGATAGGGGGAGCCCATGGTCCACTAGCAAGCGAACCGGCTAGCGAATAATCAATCCAATAAGTACCAGGTTGAAGCACCAAACCAGGGGTTTGCAGTACGAGGTACATAATAGGACGCTGTGTATTAATTGCTGTTTGGCTTACGCGATATGTGTTGGTAAATCCAGTGCTGGCCATCCTGTTTGTAGTAAGGTCTCCCCAGATAACTTGTCCACCCTGAGTTGGATTACCATTCCATATTTGCAGGTAGCCGGCAGTCATGGTGCTGGTTGTGGTTGAGCCAGTCTGGTATGCAAAAACTGTGATGCTTTCAACATTCCAAGTTTCAGTAACAACTACATCGTCAGCCATTCTGTTTCCGGAAGCAAACTGGACACCAGCTCCAAGAGTGCTCATTCCTAGCGTTGTATTCTGAAGAACACTTTCGTCAGTGCCTCCAGGACCCGTGCCGGGACTATTGATGAAAGGTCCGTTGTTATAAAGAACATCGCGGGTGAGGAAGTCTTTGCTGCCCTGAGGAACTAAAACTGCATTTCCCTGAGCTGTTTCAAACTCGCCTTCGATGGGGCCTTCGCTGATGTTAGGCTTTACGGCAGCATCATTGCTTGCTTTAGATGTAACATACTCGATTGCGACGGTGTAGTTGAGGGCAACATTACCAGTGTTACCAACTGTCAGCGTCTGCGAGGCAGTAAGTCCCTGCTCAACTTCCTTACTTAAGCTTGCGGGATTTACAGTGATAACAGGGAATTGAGCGGGCTCATAATTTACCGACACATCGTCAAGATACCACCCGTGAGCATCACTGCCTTCATAACGGAAAGCAACATAAATCTGCTGGCCGGCGTAGGCGTTCAAGTTGACAACAGTTTCGGTCCAGGGCTGGGCAACGGTAGCTACAGTCCAAACCTCAGTGAAAGCGGCGCCTGGTGTACCATCCGTTGTGCTGATCAATACGCTGTTCTTACCGTAATAGGTTGGGAAACTGTTATAGCTCCAGAAACGCAGCTGGATAGGCTGGCTACCGGCTGCAGGCAGTTGGATCTTTGGCGTAACAAGCCAGCCGTCCTCTGTTTGCGATGCAGGACCATAGTTGTGGAAAGCACTTGCAGTACCGCCGGTTGTGTGATTTTGAGCAGTGCTCCGAACCCACTCACGTACTGTGGCGCCAGTGCCTTGACGGTAACGATTCCAGTATTGAGGAGGGAACGTAGTTCCATCAAAGTTTTCGCTGAAGGGGAATGGTGCTACATAAGCCAGCACGAAATTTGCAGTCAGCGTAAGATTGCTGGCAGGAATGGTGATGACGTTGGCAGGTTGTGTTGAAACAACGTTTCCACCGGCATCGGTCCAGTTTACAAAGTTCCATCCGCTATTCGGTACAGCATTAACGTTTACCTGCGAACCAAATGGATAAGAACCACCGCCAGTTACTGTACCACCTGCTGTAGGATTAGCTACAAGCGTCAAGGTATAGTTATTGAGTGCGAAGTTGGCGGTGAGCGTAAGATCGCTGGCAGGCATAGTGATAACATTGGCCGCCTGGGTCGAAACAACGTTTCCGTTTGCGTCAGTCCAGTTAACAAATGAATAGCCTGTATTTGCTGTAGCATTTACAGAAACCTGCTGTCCAAAGGTGTAAACACCAGCACCTGTAACTGTACCACCAGCAGCTGGATTAACATTCAGCGTGAGGGTGTAGTTGATAAGGGCAAAATTTGCAGTCAGGGTAAGATCGCTGGCAGGCATAGTGATAACATTGGCCGCCTGGGTCGAAACAACGT
>DAIOUP010000061.1:0-1159 GCA_036759465.1 Bacteroidales bacterium | reverse complement strand
TTCCGTTGGCATCAGTCCAGTTAACAAATGAATATCCTGTATTCGGAATAGCATTGACAGCAACCTGTTGACCAAAATTGTAGGTTCCGGCTCCGGTTACAACACCACCTGCAACAGGATTAGCTACAAGCGTGAGCGTATAGTCAATCATCGTAAAGTTGGCGGTAACAAAAGCATTGTTAACCATATTAATGCTAGTCGATGCAGTATTCAGGTTGTTTACCGGGCCTGTCCAGTTCGCAAATTGCCATCCAAGATCGCCAGTAGCTTCAAGGGTAAGAACCTTACCATACGCTACAGTGTACTGGTTGGTGGTATTGGCATCCGGAAGAAGTACAACCAAACCATCCTTTACAACTACCGAACCGTTACCTGTAGTATTTACAGTAAGCACTCTTGTTTCAATGTTGCAGTTAACGGCGCCGTTTACAAAAGTCACGGGAAGTACTGTAGCACCGGCACCAGTGATTTCGCTTCCGGCATTGAAAACTACCGGGCTATTTGCAGCGCCAGAATAGCTGAATTTGATATCGAAGAGTTTACCGTTCAGGTTTACCGGGTTAACATTCTGCCACTGAACATTCAGGGTATTGGCAAGTTGATTAACCTGCAGTCCAGTCAATGCCGGATTAACGTTAACAAGTTCTACATAAGTCAAAACCGATCCGGTGTAACCAATCGAGAAACTGAAGGAGGAAACGATTCCTACATCTACAAGATTAACAGGAACGATAGCAGTGTTGCCCGAACAGCTGTTTACAGTTCCAATTACAGCTTGCGAATTGCTGAAATTTTGGGATACGCTACCATGCTGGAAGCTAACTACCTTTGGAAGTCCGTTAGTGCCGGTTACTTCCGATCCATTGGCGAAAGTTACAGGCATAGTGCCACCGCCATGGTAAACAAAATTCAGCGTAACAACAGCACCGTTGTTAACAGTGGCACCAGTAATGTCTTGCCATTGGAAATAAATGTTTCCTGCACCTTGATTCACAACCCAGTTTGTCAACTGGTTTGCACTATAACTTGCAAGCGTTGCCTGCTGAGGGTTCCAGTTGATAATGAGATCGAGTGCTCCTACGCTACCAATATTCGTTGCGTTTACCGGAACGGAAATGGCTTGTCCGGCAAAGCCCGTTACATCAGCAATCTTCATTAC
>DAIOUP010000060.1:0-8459 GCA_036759465.1 Bacteroidales bacterium | reverse complement strand
TGCCTCTTCCTCTGAATTTGTCCTCGCCCGGAACGCCAAGACTTTTCGACCTTCCGCCGGTGGCCAGCAAGATGGTGTCGGCGGTAAATTCCTTGCCATTCGACAAGCGCAGCCACTTTCTTTCCGACTCAAAGTCTATGTCGCTGATGTTGATACCGCTCATGATTTTGCAGCCGAAATTCTTCGCCTGATTTTTCATCCTGTTGGCCAATTCATAGCCCGAAATCGATTCGAATCCGGGATAATTGGCAATGTCGTGTGTGAGCACCATCTGACCACCTGCCACACCCGAATCGAGGATGAGTACTTTGGCTTTTGCCCGCGAAAGGTATATGCCTGCCGTGAGTCCGGCAGGACCTGCTCCTATGATTATTGTATCGTAATGCATGGCGTTTGTTATTTTGGTTTACAATAAAAAGCCCGGAAATTAACCGGGCTTATGAACAGTTGAATTATTCCGGTTGTCCAAATTCCCGGTCCAAAATCTTAGTGATCTGATCGCGCGATTGGATGCTGCTTGTGGCAGCGGCAACCTTACCGTTTTTGAAATATACAGTGAAAGGAAGCCCCATAAAGTTTCTGCACTCGGGAAGGTTGCGGATTACGGCTGCCTCAGGCGAGTCGAAAGCCATATCGCGAAAAGCAACATGGGTGTACTCGTCGCGAAGCTCTTCCATTACGCCATATACCGGGATACACATTGGGCCCATACGGCCGCAGCATACCATTACGTTTTCGTTCTGCTCGATCAACTGCTGGAGGTCTTTGGCAGTTGCAACATGCTCAAGATTTGTAGGTAGTACCATTGTTTGTTGTATTGATGATTTGCGCTGCAAAGATCATAAATCATGCCAAATAGTGATACTAAAGCGCTTTAAATTTTTGATATTTTTTCGAAGGTTTGCCGAAAGAGGCTACTGAGAGCTCAAGGCAATCATTTGTCACACTTAGATTACACGCCTGATAAACCTAAGTTTGTGGGTGTGATGTCTCCATTGCCTGTTAAAAATACCATGGGCATCAAGACTGTCGTTGCGTACAAATCCGGAACAGTGTATTATCCCTCCTTTACCGTCGATGATGCCTACATGAACGATCTGGCCGGCCTCATTTTCAAAGAAAGCCAGATCAGCTGCCGAAGCATGGTCAACAAAATCAATCATTTGGCCAACTGATGCCTGTTGGCTTGCATCACGTGGTAATGCCAGACCGGCCATTTTGTACACTACCTGCACGAAACCGCTGCAGTCGTAACCAAAAGGATTTCTTCCCCCCCACAAATACGGACTACCCAACAACATCATCGCATACTTCATTAATTGATCGGTGCAGCGACCAACAGACCTGCCAATACTGCCAGATTCCTGCCATTTTTCCAGCTTTTCTGCCGAATTGTCGTCAGGCAGAGCGCCCAAACTGCTGCCGAATGGCAACAGCATAGCCGATGATCCCTGTTTGATTTCGAAAAATGGTTTTGATACGAGCCAATCATCCAATGGGTTCGACTCGGTTTTTGTTGCACCGGCATGCTGCGACTTGCTGAGCCAACCCTCATAATTGTCGTGTTCGCATTGCACCAGCAACCAATCGGAATGACGATTTAGTACAACATACTCCTCGCCAAACAACAACTGACTTACCAGTTCGCTCTTTTCGGAGGGTTCTTTACGCAGACTGATAACAGGAATGGTATTCAAAAACTTCATATACAATAATTTAAGCTTAACTTCGAGTAATTACCGGCATAAAAGGTAAGACAAGTGCAATTTACCCTTTACCCAAAGCGCGTTTTATTCTCTTTGCAAATATCTCGAAATGTGTAATTTCGTTGCCAATGGCAAGATACATGCGTAAAAGATTTACTGACCGGTTTTATAAGTTTCACTTTCCACTGGTTAAACTGGTTTCGTTTACCATTGCTGCAGTTTTAATCATCATTTTAATGCCCCGCACTGCTCGCTTCGGGTTCGAGTACCAGCAGGGTCGCGCATGGCAGCATCCTCATCTTTACGCTCCGTTCGATTTCACCATTTATAAATCCGACGCACAGCTGGCCGCTGAACGACGGAAGGTAAGTCAGCAGGTATATCCATACTTTACGTATGATGAGCTTGAAACAGCACGCAGCCGTGAGCGTTTGGAAAAGCAGGCTCAGGAAAGGTTCAGAGGGCCATCGCGCGAAACCAGGGTATGTATCAGAATGCTGTTGCGACTTTTCGACGAAGTACACAATAGCGGTATCATACAGCATAACAGCATACTTGATCGTGATGATTTTGCAAAACGCATCAATATTGTACGAAACCGGATGGTAAACGTTCGTTCGGTCGATGACGTTTACAATATCACTTCTGCTTTCGAACGCTTTCGCCGGGCTTCCGACACCATGCGCTACTGCGACCGTCAGACTGCATTGACCCTCCTCACCGAATCACTTACCCAAAACCTCATTTACGACGAAGCCATGTCGCGTCAGGAACTGGAACAAGCCTGGCAAAGAATTTCACCAACATATGGCCTTATTCAAAAGGGCGAACTCATTATCAGTGAAGGCGATATGGTTGACGAGGAGAAAAACACCATACTAACGTCTTTACGTCTTGAATACGATCGCAGGGCAGGGGACGAGTGGCGACAAAATAGCCAGCGCGCCGGCGAATCGATGCTGGTGATCATAATTTTCGCTATTCTGTTCTTTTATATCCGGCAATTCAGGGCAGGTTTGTTCGATCGGCTTCGCAAGGTGAACCTGCTACTGCTGATGATGCTTGCATCCGTTTTACCTGCTTTTCTGGTTCTTGACAAGGCCGATCAATATTTTTACCTGTTGCCACTGGGAATTCTTCCCATCGTGCTCATAACGTTTTTCGATACCCGCACCACCATTGTTGTTCATCTGCTGACCACCTTTATCATCGCCATTGCCGTACCCAATGCCTTCCAGTTTGTTTTTATGCAGCTTGTTGTGGGCTATGTGGTGGTTTTCAGCCTCGAACGCCACAGCCGACGTCTGTTTTTCTTCCGAACCTCGCTCATGATTTTTATAGCATACCTCATTGTGTATGCAGGATTTAGCCTCACCCAGCTACCCGGCCTCGAGCAATTCGACATAGCCATGATTGGAAAATTTGCCGCCAGCAGTGCACTTACACTCTTCTCGCTTCCCATTATCTACCTGTTGGAACGCCTGTTTCGCGAAATCACCGACCTCAGCCTGCTCGAATTGAGCAACACGAACAATCCACTGCTAAGAGAGCTTGCCTTAAGGGCTCCAGGCACATTTCAACATTCTATACAGGTGGCTAACCTGGCCGAAGAGGCCTTGGCCGCAATTGGAGGCAATGTGCTGCTGGCACGCACCGGTGCTTTGTATCACGACATTGGCAAAATGGGAAATCCGTACTATTTTATTGAAAATCAGGCTGGAGGGTATAATCCTCACGATGATATCAGCCCTAACGAGAGTGCGTCAATCATTATCGGACATGTAATAAAAGGCATTGAGATGGCCCGCAAGGCTGGCCTGCCTGAACAGATTATCGACTTCATCAGAACTCATCACGGCACCTCGAGGGTTGACTACTTTTACATTATGGCACAGCGTCAGCAGCCTGGGATACAGCCCGACGAACGCAGCTTTCGTTATCACGGGCCAATACCTTTCTCACGCGAAACGGCAGTTGTTATGATGGCTGATGCTGTGGAGGCATCCTCACGCAGCTTGAAGCAGCCAACCGAACAAAAAATTAACGATCTTATTGAATACATAATTAGTAAACAATTTGCTGATCAGCAGTTTACGAACGCTGACATTACACTCAGGGATATCAACCTTGTTAAAAAAATATTCAAGCGAAAGCTGTTGAATATTTATCATGTGCGAATTGCCTATCCGGAATAGAGTGAAGTTTTGGCTTTTACTTCGGTGTCCAGATTTTTCAGATACTTCATCGAATCGGATGGCCCGAGATTGAAAATAAGATCGAGGATGCTTAGATCAGGTATAAAACCAAACCTTTCCGCAAAAGCCTGATAATAATTCGGAAAACTAACCCCCATTGCAGCTATGGCATATTCAAATCCGGCTTTCTGCCACAAGGAGTCCTCCGATTTGACATACGTTTCTGTATATCGCAATTCCTTATCGGCTCCTAACATCCTCATTACCAGTTTTAGACTGCTTTCAATCAGCTGGACTAAGGAATAATGGTCTGCAAGCAACATTTTAGAGAGCTCATCCTCAAAATATTCGAAATAAGGCGTATTTCGATAAGCAGAAGCAAAGGAACGCAGATGCTGCACCGCCCAGTTTGATCTTTTGTCAACCATCACTTCGCTGGTTTTCGTCCTACTTCCGTAAGGTTTCTTTACAGGTACGCTAAGACGCAAACTGCCATTCGCCGCCATTATATTGCAGCGGTTTCTCAAGGTTTGTTTCGGGTAGGTTTCATGGATCTCGAGCAGCGGACTTTCTGAATATAGAAAGATGGCCATCCACGAAACAGGGGGAAAGTAAGCTATGGGTAAAACGATCTGCATTAACGATTAAAAGCGCAAAGTTACCAAACAAAAAACCACGCCCGGGAGCGTGGTTTATCGTAACAAACCGTTTAAACTATGCTTTCAGAAGTACGTCTTCAATCGCTTTCTTAAACGACTCTTTGGGCAGTGCACCCATGGCCATCTGTGGCTGTCCGTTTTTGGGACAGAAAAGCAAGGATGGAATGCTGCGAATGCCGAATACGGCTGCCAGTTCTTGTTCTTCCTCAGTGTCCACCTTGTAGATGTTAATTTTTCCGGCGTATTCCTTTGAAAGTTCTTCAAGAATAGGGGCTACCATTTTACATGGCATGCACCAGTCGGCGTAGAAATCGATAATGCAAGGCAACTCGCCCTCGAATTTCCAATCCTGGTTCGTTTCGTAATTGAATACCTTTTGGAGGAAGGTTTCTTTTGATAAATGCTCCAACATGATTTGGTTTGTGTTTATTGTTTTGCTTTAAGTAACTCTTCTTCAATGATCTTGATATACATTTCCTCGCTCAGTGCACCGGCCTGCATCATTGGCTGTCCCTGCAGAGGTGTGAAAAGGATGGAAGGTATGCTGCGCACCTGAAACACGCTTGCAAGCCTTTGTTCCTTGTCGACATCAATTTTATAAACCTTGAGCCTGCCCTCATAGTCTTTGGCGATCTTTTCCATGATAGGGGCAATGCGACGACACGGTGCGCACCAGTCGGCATAAAAGTCAACGATTGCCGGTACATCGCCTTCATAAACCCATGATTGCGGGTTCTTTTCGAAGTTCCATACCTTTTCGAGGAAGGTTTCGTATGTGAGATATTCCGGTTTGCCGGGCGCGCCTGATTTTTCAGGGCTGTTGGCCTGCTTACCGGTTGTATTGCTGCAAGCCGTCGTCATCAACAGAATGGCCGAGATAAGGATTATGAAATTTTTGGTCATTTTTTTACTAGGATTTTCGTTGCAAAAATAGAAAAAATTAAATCGCTTAATTATCACTTTTGTTAAATTTGCACCAAGATTCGTTCCAAAGAAAACTAAACATGGGTAATTTTTCGGAATTGAAGGTCTCTTTTAATGACATATCTCATGAAAATCAGCCTACGGAAGAGCAGCTGCTCGGTATGATTGCCGATGTGAAGTGGAGCGAGGGCTTTGTGTGCCGAAAGTGTGGCCATACGCACTATTGCAAGGGAAAGCGCCCACACTCAAGGCGTTGCACACGTTGCAAAACCGAGGAATCTGCGCTTGCGCATACCATCTTTCATCGTTGCAAGATTCCGCTTATAGAAGCGTTTGGTATCGCTTCGGCTGTTTGTTGTAATCCTGACATTTCTACCTACGAATTGAGCCGTAAGATGTCAAAAAGGCAGATGACTTGTTGGAAGTTTAAAACCAGAATTATGGAATGTATGTCCGATCCTGACAAATCAGCCACACTTCGGCAGTTGTTGTCAGGCTTTTCGGAAAAGACAGCTTAATGTTCGATTATCTACACCTTTTAGTGTAGTCCATAAGGCTTTTTATTCCAAGATCTTCGGCCATGATAAAATAATAGCAAGCCATTTCCCTGTCCTGATAAACATCCTGATAGATTAACGCAAGACCGAGGTATGGTTCGGCATATTGTGGATTCAGCTTAATAGCTTCTTCAAACCTGGCTTTCGCACCCTCAATGTCTCCCAAAGATTTCCGGCAAGCACCCAGATAATAAATAGCCTCGTGCGATTTTGGATTTTGCTTAAGCGCTTTGCGAAGTTCCGACTCCGCATCCTGATAACGGGCTTTATAAATGAGGTCGATGCCATTCTCAAGATGATAACGGAATTTTTCTTCATCGGTTCCGCAAGATGAAACCAATAAGGCTAACGTCATGAAAACCAGTGCGTATATCAAATTACCTTTCATCATCTTATGCAAATCTGGATACTATTGTTTTTACTGTTTTTTCCACCTCTTCAAGCTTTTCTGCTGTGACGGCTTCAGCCAGAAATCTTAAGTAAGGCTCGGTATTGCTGGGCCTGATGTTGAACCAAAAATCGGGATAATCGAGCCTGTAGCCATCAAAGTCCATGAAAGACAATGGCTTGCCGGATGCCATAAAGTGCTGGACAACTGCATCCATTGCCTGTTTTTTATTTGCAATCCTGAAGTTGATTTCGCCTGTGTTGTGATAGGAGGATATGTGCCTGATAATCTGCGAAAACGAGAAGCCTGCGGCCTTAAATTGGCTGGCAAGTTGCAAAACGATTAGAGCGGCTACCATGGCCGAATCAGAATAATAAAAGTCTCTGAAGTAATAATGTCCGGCCAGTTCGCCGCCGAAGATACCGTCTAACTCGCGCAGCTTTCCTGCACCAAAGGCCCTGCCAACACGCCATGTGTGAACTTTGGCGCCGAATTGTCCAAGATATTCGGCTATAGCGCGCGAACTTCTGATGTCCTGCAGCACAGGTCCTTTACCTCCCTTTTGTTCGAAAAAGTAATGGCCAAGCAGGGCGATAATCAAATCGGGCGACACAAAGCGGCCGTTCTCATCGATAAACATTACCCGGTCGGCATCGCCATCGAAAATGAGTCCGATATCGCATTGGCGGTTAATTACGAGCTGCTTGATTTGCTCCTGGTTTTCAGGTTCGAGCGGGTTTGGCTCATGGCCGGGAAAATTGCCGTCGATAACATCATTGATGTAGAAGGCTTCTTTACCCAGCAAATTTTTAATCAGCAGGGCCGACATGCCATTGCTACAGTCAATGCCGATTCTCAGGTTGCTGAAGTCGCCATTGTATTGCTGCAGAAAATCGAGATAAACCGTTCTGAAGTCGAAAGAAACGATTTTGCCTTTCTGCTTTATTGGTTCAGGGATCTGATTTTCCACTAAGTATTCGAGTTTGCTTAGTCCGCTTTCGTAACCAACAGGGACAACATTGGAAGCCGAAACCTTTAGTCCATTGTATTGCGGAGGATTATGCGAGGCGGTAATCATAACCGAACCTGTGAACGAAAACCTCCCAGTTCCCCAATAGATCATTGGTGTTGTTGTTAGTCCGGCATCGCTCACATCGGCACCCGCGTCGTTAATTCCCCTGCACAAGGCTTCAAACACAGCTGGCGAAGAGTTGCGGGCATCACGGCCAACCAGAATATGACTCGACTGTAGCACCTCTGGCAGGTGAAATCCTATGCGATAAACCATCTCAGCATCCAGGTCTTTTTCCCAAACTCCTCGGATGTCGTAGGCTTTAAATGCTTTTATCATAATTATCTTCTGATATTTAGTCTGTCGAGTGCCCGACGGTATTTCCAGGCGTTAAACTGATGTTGTTCGTAGGTCTCAGCAAAGGCGTGATAACCGGAAAGATCATCGCGTGCGCAGAAATACAGAAACCTGTGCTTCTGGAAATTAAGTACCGCATCGATCGAGCTGATAGACGGGATACAGATTGGGCCGGGCGGCAAGCCGGCATACATATAGGTATTGTAGGGTGAATTGTAATTGAGATGAAAGTCCACAACGCGTCGTGCCTCAAAATCACGCGTTGCAAAAACGAGTGTCGGGTCGGCCTGCAGCCTCGATCCGCTCCGTAATCTGTTTATGTAAACTCCGGCTATGATGGGCTTTTCATCATTTTTATTGGTTTCTTTCTCCACAATTGAAGCCAAAATGCTCACTTCGAGCGGGCTGAGGGGGATTTGTGCAGCTTTGCTTCGGCGGCTTTCGTTCCAAAACCGCTTGTGCTCCTCGAACATCCGCGATACAAATCCCTCGCCGGTGGTCGTCCAATAAAATTCGTAGGTGTTCGGTATGAAGAGTGCCGGTATTGTTTGGTGATTATAGCCAAGAAACGAGAGGTAAGCCGAATCGCTCAGCAATCCCGCTATGGAAGCCGAGTCGGCCTCTATTTGTCCTGCCACGCGTTCGGCAAGCTGGTTGATAT
>DAIOUP010000059.1:0-8462 GCA_036759465.1 Bacteroidales bacterium | reverse complement strand
ATCGTATCGTGGCCGAGAGACCCTTGCAAGGCGACAAGCTCGATGCTGGAGAGTTTTACTTCATCGCTGGAAGCGAGTTTTTGCTCAGCAGCGACGAACGTATCAAAAATCTGAGGCTCGACAACCGAAGCGGGCTCGGAATTGGCATGCTGTTCGCCAACGAACACAGGCTGCAATTTGAACTTCAGCACCGGGCACAGCGGCTATTCGACGAAAGGTATGGTTCACGGCTATGGTTGCTCACATCGTGGGTTGTTCCTTTGCAATAAGTTGCGGTAACAATAGTTAATTTTCAAACGTTTGCAATCGGTTTATTTAGATTCTTTCCAATATACTTTAGGAGGATCATTTTGAGGTCATCTTATTTGGTTATGTAGATTTAAAAGCGCTACTTTTGCAGTGTTAAAGTATTCACACTGTGAAAAGTTCACAAATAATAATCTGATTCAATCACCTAACACCAAAACCTATGAATCTCGAGAAAATCATGAACGACCTGGAGAAAAAGCATCCGGGCGAAGTGGAGTATCTGCAGGCAGTGCGCGAAGTGCTCGAATCAATTGAGGATGTGGTAAACCAGAATCCTCAGATTGAAGCCAAAGGCATTATCGATCGCATTGTAGAGCCCGACAGGGTGCTTATGTTCAAGGTGCCGTGGGTTGACGATCATGGAAAAGTTCACGTCAATCTGGGATATCGCGTTCAGTTCAACAACGCCATTGGACCATACAAAGGCGGATTGCGCTTTCACCCCAGCGTAAACCTCAGCATCCTGAAGTTTCTGGGTTTCGAACAGATTTTCAAGAACAGCCTGACCACACTGCCTATGGGTGGTGCCAAAGGCGGATCGGACTTTGATCCCAAGGGTAAGTCGGATGCCGAAATCATGCGTTTCTGCCAATCGTTCATGCTTGAGCTGTGGCGTCTCATCGGCCCCGAAACCGACGTTCCGGCTGGTGATATCGGCGTTGGCGGAAAGGAAATCGGTTATATGTACGGCATGTACAAAAAGCTTACCATGGAACATGTGGGCGTGCTTACCGGTAAAGGTATCAACTGGGGTGGCTCGCTCATCCGCCCGGAAGCCACAGGTTTTGGCGCCGTTTACTTTGCTCAGGAAATGCTGGCCACCCGCGGTCAGAATTTTAAAGATAAGGTTGTTGCTGTTTCGGGCTTCGGCAATGTAGCCTGGGGTGCCATCACTAAGCTCAACCAGCTGGGTGCAAAAGTTGTAACCATTTCCGGTCCCGATGGATACATTTATGATCCGGAAGGAATTTCAGGCGACAAGATCGAATACCTGCTCGAGCTGCGTGCTTCAAATCAGGACATTGTGAAACCCTACGCGCTTGAATTCCCCGGAGCACAATTCGTGCCTGGCAAACGCCCGTGGGAAGTAAAGGTTGACGTAGCCATGCCTTGCGCCACCCAAAACGAGCTGAACAAGGAAGACGCCGAAAAGCTTGTGGCCAATGGATGTATTTGTGTTGCTGAAGGCGCCAATATGCCATCAACACCCGAAGCCATCGAAGTGTTTAAGCATGCCAAAATCCTTTTTGCACCCGGAAAGGCTGCCAATGCCGGTGGTGTTGCTACATCGGGCCTTGAAATGACCCAAAATTCCATGAAACTCTCCTGGAGCCGCGAAGAGGTGGATGCCCGCCTGCATGAAATCATGCGCAATATCCACAGCTCATGCGTGAAATACGGCACACAGGAAGATGGATATATCGACTATGTTAAAGGCGCCAACGTAGCTGGTTTTCTCAAGGTAGCCAACGCCATGATGGATCAGGGCGTTCTCTAAGAACCATCATATCCAAAACCAAAAAAAACCGCCGGAAGGCGGTTTTTTTCATCTCCTAATTTGAGCAAAATTGTTTTGGCTGATCCTTCACTGGGTTTACATCGGAGGAGGTAGATGAAATATCATATCTCTTGGCGGACCCTGCGGATTTTGCTGAGGCTGTGAGCGTTGGTTCTGGGCACCAAAATTGCGGAAATTATAGGTAAAGGTCAGCATCAAAAAGCGATTGAGTACGTTGTAGCGGGCGCTTTCGATATAGGTGTCGGTAACATTCTGGGTTACACTGCGGTTTTGGTTGAGCAGGTCGTACACGCCCAGGGTAATTTCACCACGGTTGTTTTCGAACAACTTCCGGCCCAGGTTGATGTTCCAAAGCCAATAGTTTTCATTAAAGCTGTCTCCTAAACCAGTGTAATACAGGTTGTTGAGGTCGCTGCGCAAAACCCACTTTTTCCTGACGGTCCATGCTACCCGTGCTTCGCCCACATGGTAAAAGTATTGGTTGTCCGATTGCGGCCTGAGCTTGTTGCGCGTGGTTTGATGATTGAGCCTGTAGCCAAGTGTAAAGTCCAGATTCTGACTGATGTTGCTGCTTATGGTCGCGCCTCCGGATGTGGTATAGGTATTCGTGAGGTTTTCAAATTTGTTGATCAGGCTGGGTGTGCGTGTCCAGGCAAAACCACCTGTGAGGTTTACATTGCTCTTGATCTTTCGGAACGGGAAGCCATAAGTAAGCGAGGAACGCAGGTTGACCAATTCCGATAGGTTTTCAGGCCTGCTGTATTGTACTCCGGCCGGCAGGGTATAACCGTTTTCGAGCAGCGTATCGTTGCGGGCTATGATGAGCGAGTTACCTATATATTTTTCGGTGAGATTCATGAAAACGAAACCCATGAACGATTTGCCCTTGGCAATGCGTGTGAGGTTGTAGCTGCCGGTGAGGAAGTGGCTGTAGCTTTGTTGCAAATTGGGATTGCCGCTCGAAAGGAGCAGGGGATTGGTGTTGTCCACCACATCGGAAAGCTGCGAAGCCGAAGGGCCATTGGTGAATGTTCGGTACATCAGACGGGCGGTTTCGCTGCGCGAGAAGTTGTAGTTGAACTGCAGCGAAGGCATTAGGTTACCATAGCTGTAATTTGTTTTATTTACATAGGGCAGTTTTTGCTGCGACTCCAGACTAGCCTGCTGCCATGCTAGTTCTGCAAGGAAATTGTATTTTTCAGTACGGTAGCGATAGCCCGCTCCTGCACGGTGTGTCAGATATCCGCTGTTCAGATCACTCGAAAGTTCAGGTACAAGCTGGTTGTAGGCCCCCGAAATGATGTCGAAATCATTGGTTTGACGTTCGCTGGTATTATCAGTATAGGAAAGGTTGTACGATGCCTGAATCATCCCGTTCTTACCTGCAGGTTCGGTGTAAGTGACATTACCCGAATGGCTCTGATTGAGCGTTTTAGTTGTTGATTGCTGTCGCGTTGTATCGACATTCAGGACGAAACCACCTGTCCATTCGATTGCATCAAGCGTATATAGTAATTCGTTGTTATTCAGATTATTATTAATTCTTACTGAAACTGATCTCCCTTTTTCGTTCAATCTGAGCCGGTATATCAGCGTGTTTCCAAAGTTTATTCCGTCCCATTTCCGATCGTAAGTCGTAAGTGTTTGGTTTCCTATTGATTGCGTCACCATGACCATGCTCGCGTCCGTGAAATTATCCGAATTGGTTTTCTGAGCACTGAAACGTGGTATCAGCATGATGGTGTTGTTGTCGTCGATCTTATATTCGAGGCGGGCATTAAAACGGTGGTTGTAATTGTCGCGGCTGCTATTGCTTGTTTCGTCGTATTGACGGTTGATATTTTCGTTCAGGAAATACTGTCTCTCCAGGATCTGGTTGGTGGTGTTGCGGGCCAGGTTGAAGAAGTAGCTTATATTGGCATTCACTTTATCCATCCAGACATCGGTGTAATTGATCCCATAAGAATGAGTTGTATTATTGCCGTTTTGTTGCCCGACAAGAAATTCGCCACGATTGAAACTGCCACTGGGTAATCCGCCTCCGCCAAAAAACTGCCGCAATCCGCCGCCACCACTTCGGCCACTGGAGAAAAATCCTGACAAGTCTTCGGTGCTGAAGTTTTGCTGGTTGATGTTGTTGCTCATTCCAAGTATGGAGAATCGACGCTTGCCAAGAAAAATATTGGTCGTTAAACCGGCCTGAAAACGATCGTTTTCGCCATAACCGCCGTAAACCTTCCCAAACTGACCGCTGCGCCTGTCCTGACGCGTAACAATGTTAATGGTTTTAGTGCGCTGGCCGTCATCAAATCCGGTTAATCGCGATTGATCACTAGCCTGATCAAAAATTTCGACCTGACTGATCATTTCGGCTGGCAGATTGCGTAGAGCGATGTTGGGATCATCACCAAAAAATTCCTGTCCGTCAACAAGCACGCGTCTCACCGTTTCGCCTTGTGCCTGAACGCCTTCAGGAGTGATTGAAACGCCCGGCAGCTTTCGAACAAGGTCTTCCGCAGTGGCATCGGGATTGGTTTTATAGGCTTGTGCGTCGAACTGTAAGGTGTCGGACTTCACCCTAACCTGAACAGCCTCGCCGGCCACGGTCACCTCGTTGAGCGTGGCATCGGCCTTTTCGAGGGCAATATTGCCGAGGTTGTTAACTTCTTCAATGATAGTTACCTGACGCTCATCTGTTTTAAAGCCGAGGTAGGATGCCCTGAGGGCGTAGCGCCCTCTTGGCATATTTAGGCTGAACTGCCCATTGTTGTCCGTTGTTGTTCTTACAACCCGACTCGTATCGCGCATGTGCCTGAAAATGATGTGAGCGCCTGGCAGCGCTGTTCCGTCCGCCTTGTCGATCAGCTTGCCGCCTACTTTCACGGGTTGCATCATGCGTTGGGGATCAGGTTGGGCGGTAATGGATAATGGTAGCAGAAGGATGATCAGGCTAAATAATGTGAAGCGTTTAAGTTTCATGCAGGTGGATTTGCCAATTAAACACAAATGCCGGAAAAAGTATTCCGTAATATGTCTAAATGCAATGAAAATCGCAAATAGAGACAAATAAAGGCCGGAAAACTTCCGACCTTCTTGGCAATGTGATTTTTAGCAATTAGTATTCCAATGCTCTTGGCAGTTCTTTGGCCTGTGCAACCCATTTTTCTACTTCGGTGAGCGTCGGAACGCGTCTAACTAGTTTTTTCTCGGCGTTAACCTCTTCCATTTTCGCTGTCAGGTTTTCGGGTTTACGCTGAGCAAGCTCAGGCACTGTGTCCACTCCGGCGGCTTCAAGCAGCTCGGCATATTCCGAACCAATACCGGAAATCCTGAAAAGATCGGCCATATTGGCAAACTTCAGGATCTTTTTTTCGTCCAAACCAGATTTTTCGGCAAGCTCGGCCCTGCCTTTTTTCGTTTTTGCGGCTTCGAGCAGTTTGTCGGTGTTGTTGACACCGGCAGCACGGAGCTTTTCGCCATAAACTGGGCCAATGCCCTCGATTTCTTCAATTTTGTAGTTTGCCATAATGATAGGTTTAAAGGTTAATATTCATTGTTTAGTTATTTGGTTAGGTGTGAAATTGATTCATAAATATACGACAATAAAGAGTTCCGGGAAAGTTAAACCGCTTATTTTAAGGTTAATTAATGTAAGGGTAAAATGGAAGTAGCTAATTTCGCTGCGGATTTATGAGACTTCTGCGCAAACACCTCTTTTCTTACTCTCTGGCTATTGTTTTACTGGTGCTGGGGTATTTTTTTGTACTCGCTGTATTCCCCAAAAATGCAGGCCGATATCCAGTTTTCGTTGTTTTAATGCTTCTGGATCTGTATGTTTGGGGTGTTTTTAAACGCAAGCTATTCACTTACAACAGAATGCTTAAATCGGTTCTGATTTTGGTGTACTGGTTGCCTTTGGCTGCACTGATCTCGGCCTCTGTAATAACTTTTGCCTTGAAAACCTATGACTGGCTGCCCTGGGTGCGAAACCTTGTCTATGGCGGCATTTTCAGCTTCTATGTTGCCAAATTTTTCATGGCAGTGATTTTGTTCTTTGCCGACATTCTCAAATGGCTGAAAGGACTCTGGGCATGGATAAGCTTTTCTAAAACCAAAGATTCCATTCCCGGTGCCCGGAAATACAAACGTTCCGAATTCTTGCAGCAGATGGCCCTTGTAACCGGTGGTTTGGTTGTAACTACCATGTTTACAGGAATGTTTCGCTGGGTGCACCGTTTCGACATAAAGCGAATCACTGTAGGACTCAAAGGATTGCCCAAGAGTTTTGAGGGCTTTAGGATTGTACAGATATCTGATCTTCATCTGGGATCATGGTCGGATGTTGATGCCTTCGAAGAGGCAATTGATGACATCCTTTCGGCCGAACCGGACGTAGTAGCTTTCACGGGCGACCTTGTAAATTATACTACCACGGAGGCTGAGCGTTTTCGTGAATCGATGAAACGCCTCAAAGCACCTTATGGAGTATATGCTATTCTCGGCAATCACGACTACGGCGATTATGTGAAATGGTCTTCTGAGCTTGAAAAGCAGCAGAATATGGAGGATTTGTATGATTTATACAAGGCCTCAGGCTGGAAATTGTTGCGCAACGAATCGGCTGTGTTGAGCAGGGGAGACGATAAACTGGCCATTTTAGGCGTCGAAAACTGGAGCTCGAACGCCCGCTTTCCGCGCAAAGGCGACCTCGGGGCGGCATTAAATGGTGTCGAGAACATTCCTGTAAAAGTTTTGCTTAGCCACGACCCCAGCCACTGGAGTGCTCAGGTAGTCGATAAAAAAATCGATATCGGACTTACGCTCTCAGGCCATACCCATGGTTTCCAGTTTGGCATCGAGATACCGGGATTTAAATGGAGTCCTGCCCAGTATGTTTACAAACATTGGGCTGGTTCTTACAGATCAGATTCAGGTCAAACCCTTTATGTCAACCGAGGGCTTGGCAGCATTGGATATCCCGGCCGCATTGGAATTTTACCCGAAATTACCCTGATCGAACTAACCTCATCAACAGATAACGTATGAAAACAAAACTTTCCTTTGCTCTTCTTTTCCTGGCCCTCATGGCAGTGCTGCCGGCTCAATCGCAGCGCAGAGCCAAAGGTGTTGTTTCACAGGCTGTTGAAAAGCCTGTTGTTAAAAATGTCATCTTTATGATTGGCGACGGGATGGGACTGGCACAGGCCCATGCGCTACAGATGGCCACTGGCGAAATACCTGCCATGTTCAAGGCACCTGTTATCGGACTCATCAGTACCGACTCATATACACACAAAATCACAGATTCCGGTGCCGGTGGAACTGCCTTGGCCACAGGCTATAAAACCCGTAACGGCATGATTGGAATGCGCCCCGACAGCACGGCTGTTCCCAGTCTGCTTGATATTTTTGCACGCGATGGTCGCCGTACCGGCCTCGCTGTTACCTGCGACGTAACACATGCCACACCCGCTGATTTTGTGGCTAAAAACATCTCGCGCAAAAACGAACAGGAAATCGCCGCTGATTTCGTGAAATCGCCAGTCGATGTTGTGATCGGTGGGGGATTGTACAACTTTACGCGCCGCAAAGACGGACGCAATCTGGTAAGTGAAATGAAAGACAATGGCTTCGCATTTTTCGAAAGTCTGCCAAATAGCGGGAAGGGTTTCAATAAGCTACTTGTGCTGACCGATACTGTACATCCTGCCCCCGCTGCTAAAAGAACAAGCTATACCCTTGCCGAAGCTACGCGTATAGCCATCGAAGCTATGGATAGTCGTAACGATAAAGGCTTCTTTCTGATGGTGGAAGGCTCGCAGATCGATTGGGCCGGTCATAATAACGACTCTACTTACCTCATCTACGAAATGATCGATTTCGACAAAGCGGTCGGTGTTGCAGTGGCATTTGCTGAGAAGAATCCCGGTACACTGGTTGTTGTAACTGCCGACCATGAAACCGGCGGTCTGACGTTTATTCATGGCCAAAACAAGCGGAATAAAGGTGTTAAATTTCATTTTTCCTCCGACGATCACTCCGGGGTAATTGTACCCGTATATGCTTTTGGTGCAGGAGCATCACATTTCAGCGGCGTGTACGACAATACCGATGTCTTTAAAAAAATTCTGAAAGTAGCTGCTCTTGAGCCAAAGTAGAATCGGCAAACTACCTTTTCTATTCTCTGGCCATTCCGGTTATTCATCAATGTTTTTATTGGTCAGCTCAATGATTAGGGTGCTGAGCTTTATAGATCTTAAAAGCTTATTTAGAGCCATTCAATGCGCTTTTTGGGCTAATTTTGTCTGATTAATCTTGAAACGTATGGAGCCATTTGTTCTTGAGGTAAAGCCTGATGTTCAGTGGATAGGGGCGCTTGATAAGGATCTGGTGACCTTTGATGTGGTGATGGAAACCAAATTTGGCACCACTTACAACAGCTATTTTATCAACGCCGAAAAAAAAGCTGTAGTAGAAACTGTTAAGGAACGCTTCTGGCCGCAATATGAAGCCAAATTGCGTTCGTTGATGAACCCTTCGGAACTGCAATACATCATCATGAACCACACCGAACCCGACCATTCGGGCTGTGTGCAGAAGTTGCTCGAATTTGCCCCTCAGGCCACAGTTGTAG
>DAIOUP010000058.1:0-8482 GCA_036759465.1 Bacteroidales bacterium | reverse complement strand
TTTTGGGACTGATGTCCGGGTGATCCTTGAGCGCCCTCGATACCGTGGAAGTGGACAGGCCGAGCTTTTGAGCGATATCTTTAATTGTAATCTGGCGCTTCATACTTTATTTATTTGATTTAAAAAGAGATATAAAACGAACCCTTTTATTTCAGGGCATAAAGTTAGCACAATTCTGCGATGATTCTGTCGGTGTAATTCATAATCGTTAAAATTTCAACCGTTTGCGTAGAATTTAACATGCACTGATAGCTTTGAATCAACAATGCATTAAAGATTCGTTATTTTTGTAAGACTGATTTTCAACCTTTCAATTGTTAACACCTAAACAATTTTCGGGTCAAAATAAAATCGTTTTAACTTCAATTCACTAACACAAAAAGTAAAGTTTATGAACAACTCTAAACGATTCCTGCCTTTGCTGCTGGGTTTATTTCTCTCGGCGGCTGTTTTCGGGCAAACGGGAAGCGTGAAGGGTACGGTCAAGGACAAATCGACGGGTGAAACCATGCCCGGTGCAAATGTCGTTGTCAAAGGTACCCTCATCGGCGCCTCTACGGATTTTGACGGAGCTTTTACGCTTACCGGTGTTCCAACAGGCGACATCACCATCGAGGCCAGTTTCGTGGGTTATGTGGTCAGTTCGCGTCAGGTAAGGGTGGCAGCCAACCAAACGCTCACTGTCAACTTTGAACTTACTCCTGATGCACTCAGTCTGGAAGAATTTGTCGTCATCGGCTACGGCGTTCAGAAAAAAAGCGACCGTACAGGGGCCGTTGCCAGCATCAGCGCATCGGAAATGAATTCCGGCGTATTGCAGGACCCCGTTCAGGGTATCCAGGGTAAAATTGCCGGGGTGACCGTTACAAAACGCGGTGGCGACCCCAATGCCGGATTTGATGTGAAAATCAGGGGTGCTTCGGCGCTTGCTACAGGCACATCACCGCTTTATGTGGTTGATGGTATCCCGGGTGTCGATCCTACCACTATTGCGCCCGAAGACATCGAGTCGTGGAACGTATTGAAAGACGCTTCGGCGGCAGCCATCTACGGTTCGCGCGGTGCCAACGGTGTCATCATTATCACTACCAAGCGCGGCAGCAAGGGCGCCGAAACAAGCAGCATCGACTTCAATACTTTCGTATCTGCCGACATGGTTGCCCGCAGGCTCGATTTGCTCAATGCCGACGAAATCAGACAATATGTAAAGGACAACAACCTGAATTTTCAGGATGGCGGTGGCAATGTTGACTGGCAGGACGAGATCTACCGTACCGGCTTGTCGCAAAACTACAACCTGAGCTTTACGGGAGGAACCAAAAACAGCGCATTCCGCACTTCTTTGTCGCATCAGGATTTCACTGGTGTAGTAAAAGGTACTCAGAAAAAACGCACCATTGGCCGCATCAATCTTGATCAGAAGGCCCTCAACGACAAACTGACTGTTTCGGCAGGATTGTCAGGGACTTTTGAGCGTAACGACTATATCAGCTACAGCGGCAATGGTCCAAACGATATTTTCTATCAGGCTTTCCAGCGCAATCCCACCGATCCGGTGCGCGACGTCAAAGGCAACTACTACGATACCCAGCGTAGCTTCAACTACTGGAACCCTCTGGCGCTGATCGACAACATTCAGAATGAGCGCGATGCCAAGCGTTTCTTCGGTTTCATGAAAGCCGAGCTCGATGTTTATAAAGGTATCATAATCGGTGCTAACCTTGGCTACACACGCAATGATGACGAAGCATTCTATTTCGAGCCATCAACCATAAGGCTTGGCACAACAACTGGCTATGGACGCAGGGGATACAACAACTTTGAATCAAAGATTCTTGAAACAACCGTCCGTTATCAAAAGGAATTCGGCCAGCACGACCTCAACCTCGTAGGCGGCCACTCCTTCCAGCAGGATATGTCCACAGGTTTCTCCGCTCAGGGCAACAAGCCTTTTATTAACTATACCCGCTCGCACGACCTTTCGATGCTGCAAACCGTTAATCCTGGCGATATCCGTTCCTGGAAAAGCACCAACAGGCTGATTTCGTTCTTTGGCCGCGGAATTTACAACTACGACTCAAAATATTTCCTCACTGCAACCCTGCGCCGCGACGGATCGTCAAAGTTTGGAGCGAACAACAAATGGGGATGGTTCCCCTCGGCATCGGCCATGTGGAACATCACCTCGGAAGGCTTTATGAGTAATCTCGATTTTGTAAATAACCTCCGTCTCCGTGTGGGCTACGGTATCACCGGTAATCAGGAGTTTGGCAACTACAACGCCATCGCTTATTACATTTCGGGAGGCAACTCCATTAACTTTGAAACCGGCGAAGAAACCATCCTCTTCCGATTTGCCCACAACGCCAACCCAAACCTTAAATGGGAAGAAAACGCTGAACTAAACATCGGTTTGGACTGGGGAATCTTTAATGACAAGATTTCGGGTACTTTCGACTTTTTCAAGAAAAACACTTATGACCTGCTGGGCAATTATTCAGTGCCTGTGCCCCCATATCCGGTCGACCGTATCTGGGCTAACGTAGGTAATTTTGAAGTTACTGGTTTCGAAGCTTTTGTTCAGTACTATCCTGTGCGTAAGAAGAACTTCGACTGGAAAACCACCTTGGTTTTCACCACTTACAAACAGATGGTAAAATCGCTGTCGAATGACGAGTTCAACTGGTCGGAGCTTCGTGAAGGATGGCTTTCGGGTCGCGGACTTGTAGGCGATTTAAACTGGACACAGATTGTCGAGCCCGGCAAGCCGCTTGGAACCTGGTATATGCCTGAATATGCAGGCCTCTCACAAGACGGAAAGTTTCTGTTCCACACTGCAGCTGGCGGTGTTACCCGTGAACTCTCGCTGGCCGAGCGCCGTGTTGTGGGCGATGCACAGCCCGACTTTGAAATTGGCTGGTCGAACTACTTCAACTTAGCCCAAAACTTCGATTTCAGCTTCTCGCTGCGCGGTGTTTACGGTTACCAGATTTTCAACACTACAAGGCTTATTTTCGGAAATCCTATCTGGTTGCCCGATATCAATGTACTTCGCTCAGCCCTCGACGAAAAAGCCCGCGGGCTCAACGATAACCCCAAACTCAGCAGCTATTATCTGGAGGATGGTTCGTTCCTGCGTTTGGACAACCTGACACTGGGCTACAACATCAAGAATGTTGGTCAGATAAAGAATATCCGCGTTTATTTTGCTTCAAACAACTTGCTAACACTCACAAACTACTCCGGTATCGACCCTGAGATTACCTTCTCTGGTACCTCCTTCGGTCTCGATCAATACAACATCTATCCAAAAACGCGCACTTTCACGTTTGGAGTTAATGTAAACCTTTAAACCTGTCTAAACCATGAAAAAAATATTTTTCGTTTTATTGATTTTGGCCGCCGTTCAGATGGGTTGCACCAAGCTGGATGATGTGTTGTACGACAGGGTGCCGCCCTCAGAGTATGTGGCCGACCCTGTCCTTAAAATGAGCCCCATTTATGCGCCCATGCGCGACTTCTGCGACTGGGGCGGATGGTGGTTTGCCAACGAAATTCCGGGCGATGGCACTGTTGGTCCAACCCGTGCCAGTGACTGGGACGACGGCGGCAAATGGCGCGTATTGCACCAGCACACCTGGGACAACAATACCGAGGCTATCAACAGTATGTGGAGCCGGTATTATAACGGTGTTATCGAAGCCAATAAGTTCATCGAGGAAATGCAGTCGCTTGGTGACGCGCAGCCCATTAAGGTTGCCATTGCCAAGGCAAAGGTGCTCAGGGCTTATTACTACTACCTGCTTATCGATAATTATAAGGACGTGCCTTACGTGACAAAATACCTCGATGCTCCGCTGAACCCCAGCCGTAATTTCCGTCAGGATATTTTTGCCAAGATAACTGCCGATATCGAAAAGGAAGCTCCTATCATTCCTCCGAGCAATACAAAAACCGGTGTGACCAAAGGCTTTGCCTATTCGCTTCTTGCAAGACTATACCTCAATGCACAGGTTTATACCGGTACAGCGCAATGGCAAAAGGCCGTGCAGTATGCTGATAGTGTTATCAACCTCGGACAATACAGCCTTGAGGAGGATCCGCTCAAGCCATTTGTGACCAATAACTCCAATTCGCCTGAGTTGATTTTCGTCATTCCTTATGATGAGGATAAGTACACAGGATTCAACCTTCATATGCGTACGCTGCACTACAACAGCAACCTTACCTTCAATATGACCGCCGGTCCGTGGAATGGCTTTGCTGCCATGAATGATCACTATAATACTTATGCCGACAACGACAAACGCAAGCAAGGCTACTTCCTTGTCGGTCAGCAGTATACTGCCGACGGACAGCCAATTAAGGACCAAGGTGCAGGTGGTGCTAACCTCATTTTCGACCCGGTTATCCCGGCGCTCAATATGGATGCCTCATTTACTCCTGTGCAAATAAGGATGTCGGGTGCCAGGGTGAAGAAGTTCGAGATCAAGATGGGAGCAAAGGATAACCTAAGCAACGATTTCCCATTGTTCCGCTATGCCGATGTATTGATGATGAAGGGTGAGGCCCTCGTCAGACTTGGACAGAATGGCGACGCATTTATTAATCCCATACGTCAGCGCTCCGGTTTGGCACCTCTGACCAATGCCACACTCGATGACTTCCTTGCCGAGCGCGGCCGCGAGTTTTTCTGGGAAGCCCATCGCCGCAGCGATCTTATCCGACATGGCAAGTTTAACCGCGCATGGTGGGAAAAGAGTGTTTCGTCGCCTGATCGCAATACATTCCCCATCCCTCAATGGGCTATCGATGCCAATCCCAAGCTTGCCGAACCTCCTGTAGCTATCGCTCCATGATAATCAAAAATATTTTAAACCTTAATTCACTAATCCTAAATTAAATGCTATGAAAAAAGTAAGTATTTCGAAAATGCTTCAGCTGCTCAGCATTATGCTGATTGCAGGTGCTGTGTTTACTTCATGTAAGAAGGATGAGAAACCAGATCCGGAACCACAGGTTGAAGATGGTATTTATATCAAAGGTGCCGGAACTGCCCTCACCAACTTCGACATCAAAGGCCTTTTTAAGATTACCCGTAACGAGGTGAATCAACAGGAGCGCAACACGCTTATGGAGATCTTTGTGGCTGTGAAAGCTGGCACAGATGGTTTCCAGATTGTTGAGGTTGCTGGTGCTACCCGCAAAACCTATGGTCCAGGGGCAAACTTCGCTGTGGTTCCCGAAGCAGCTCGTATCGGTGATGAGCCCAAGCTCGATTTCTGGCGCGGATCATATGCCGAAAACAATAATAAGTTCACTGTTCCTCAGGATGGTCTTTATCACGTGGTTATCGAAACCTCACTGAAAAAGGTGGCCATCATCCCTGTTCAGTATTGGGGCCTCATTGGAGCCGCCACTCCTGGTGGATGGAGCAATGATACCCAAATTCCTGCAGGTACTTTCAACCTCGAAGAAATGACTTTCGAGAAGACCAATGTCCCCATGACCCGCGCTGACTTCAAATTCCGCTACAGCGGTGGCTGGAAAGTGGTTATTGACGATGAAGTTGACCTTGGTGGCGGCCAGAAAGGTGTTCGCGTAAATACCAATTTCGGTGGATCGGTAGCTCAACTTGTTCCGGGTGGCGCCAACATCAATAACGAGCAGGGTGGTAAGTACACTGCCAAAATGGTTTGGAAGCTTGGACAAGGCTATACTGCAACCATGACCCGTACCGGCGATCTCGACCTCTTCAATTACACCAATACAGAGCTTGGACTTGTTGGCGCCAGCCTAAGCGCTACCGGTAATTGGGATCAGACTATTTTGCTCCACAAACCTGTTGTAACCAACGAAACCAATTACACCTGGACCTGGAATAACGTTCAGGTTGTTACTGATGGCGGCGGCTTTAAAATTCGCGAAGGCCAAACATGGTCAGGAAAGGTTATCGGATACCCACAAGTAACTATGGCCGGAGCTGCAGCTGCCAACTTCACCACGAATAACGATGGCAACTTCGTTCCAACAGTTGCAGGTAATTATGACATGCAGCTCAAGATCAATGCCGTAACCGAACAGTACACCTTTACCGTTAACCCGGCTGGTGCAGCACCGGAAATGTTCATCCTTGGCGATGGAACCACAGCTGGCTGGAACAACGCCAACCCGCTCCCAATGACCGGAACCGGTGGAGTTTATAGCATTACTCTTCCTCTCACCGGAGGCAAGTACATCAAGTTTTTGAAAACACCCGGCCAATGGGCTCCTCAATATGGTACTGATGCTACAGGTACGAGTACCGGAGGACCACTGGTTTATCGTCCTGATGAAAACGCGCCCGACCCGGCTGCCATTCCCACGCCCGCACAAGACGGCATTTACACCGTTACGATGAACACCAACACAATGACTTATGTTATCGCTGCACCACTATACCTGCTCGGCGATGGTTCGGCTGCCGGCTGGAACAACCAGGAAGCTATTCCAATGTTTGCCGCTGCTAATGGCGTTTATTTCCTAAAAACCAATCTTGAAGCCAGCAAGTACATTAAGTTCATCCGTGTACGCGGCCAGTGGGCACCTCAATATGGAACTGATGCAACAGGTACCAGCTCGGCAGGTCCTCTTGTACTTCGTCCCGACGAAAGCGCACCAGACCCGGCAGCTATTCCAACTCCTGCTACTTCAGGCGCTTACCTCATCACAGCCAATACAACAGCACTGAACTACACCATTGCCCCGGCAACCAGGTAGTTATTCCTACTGATATTAATAAAAAGCCGCCCCAAAATGGGGCGGCTTTTTATTACTTTTTTGATTGTTTAACAAGCAAAATGCAGGCCACTGTTCCGTACGGCTAAATGCCGTATATTTGCAGCGCAATTTATCAGGCCAATATGCGGATGTGGCGTAATTGGTAGCCGCGCCAGACTTAGGATCTGGTGCCGAAAGGCGTGGGGGTTCGAGTCCCTTCATCCGCACGATGCCTTCAGGCATTAATCATTTTGTTATTTCAATACACAAAAAATGCAGGTTCAGATTGAACATCAAGGCGCGCTCGAAGCGAGTATCGAAGTGCGCCTTACAAAGACTGAAGTAGAAACAGAGGTTAATAAGGCGCTGAAAGATTATCAGCGCAAGGCTGCCATGCCGGGATTCAGGGCCGGTAAAGTGCCGTTTGGCATGGTAAAGAAAATGTATGGCAGTGCCATTACTGCTGAACAGATCAATAAAAAAGTTTCTGATGGCCTGAATAGCTATCTCGAAGAAAATAAGATACAATATTTGGGATATCCTGTTGCCGATTACGAACGCTCCGGAAGGATTGATTTCGATAACCAGGACGAGTACAATTTTTATTTCCTTTTGGGCTTGAAACCTGTCCTTGATTTTGATCTCTCTTCATTGAAAATGGAATATGCCAAGGTAACTATTGATGATGGAGAGGTAAGCAGAACCATTGAAAAAATGCTTGCTGATTATCCAAGGACAACAAACCCCGAGCAGGTAGCCAAAGGCGACCACGTTATACTTAAGGCTGCAGAAGCCGACGAAAAAGGCCGCGAATTGGAGAATGGTTACCAAAAGCAACTAACACTCAATCTTGGTTCCGAAGAGCATTCGCGATTGGAGGAAGTGTTTGAAGGTCGCCCGGATGGTGATGAATTCCTGATCAGTTTTAGTGAATATCTTCCTTTGGAAAAGGCCGCCGAATTGCTACATCTCGGAGAAGACAACAAGCATTTGGCCAGCAGTCGCTTTAACGTGGTGATTGACGAAATACAACGCACAGAGCCTTCTGAGCTTAATGAAGAATTTTTTGGCAGGATGTTTCCCGGCCAGGAAATCAATACCGAAGAAGCCTTCAGGGCAAGAATTGCAGAGGAAATACAAAAGCATTTCGACAGTCAGGCGGACTACCTGCTTTACATTCAGATACTTAAGCAATTGCTTACGGAGGAGAACATCCCGCTTCCTGATAATTTTTTAAAGCGATGGCTGATTGAGAACGCCTCAGGCCACAACAAAGAAATCGATTTCGAAAGGGATTTTGAATCGTACAAGAGAAGTTTTCGCTATCAGTTGTTTACCGAACTCCTGCAGCGCGAATTTCCTGAGCTCATCGTAAGCAAGGAAGAGGTGAAACAGTTTGCTTTCAATAGGTACTATGGTCCCTACTTGTCGGCTTTTGGCAATGATGAGGCTTTTATCAAAAAGCTCATGGATGGTATGGACGACATCCTGCGAAAGAACGGTGAGGGCGAACGCATCCTCAGCCAACTCGAGGAGAGTAAAATGGTTAATCTTTTCAGGGAAAAAGTGCAGCTGGTCAATAAGCCGATGAGCATCGAGGAGTTTAAGGATTACGCAAAGACTTTGGAAAACATTTCTAATGAACTGACCGATGGACAATAACGAATTTCGCAAATATGCTACCGGCCATCTGGGAATAAGCAGCCTCACGCTGGATCGTTAC
>DAIOUP010000057.1:0-8562 GCA_036759465.1 Bacteroidales bacterium | reverse complement strand
CACCAACATCTCGTTCTCGCCTGCGGCCACGGCGGGCTTAAGCGCTGAATGGAAACCTACGGAAAAGATCGGGATGGCTTTTCAATCGAATTTTGTAAGCAGGCAATATCTCGACAATACCTCATCAAAGGAGCGCAGCATCGAGCCTTATGGTGTTTCCAACCTAAGACTCTGGTATGAGCCGAATCTGCCTATTGCGCGTCGTACTAACCTGACATTGAACATCTTTAACATCTTCAATGCTAAATATGTGGCCAATGGATGGGTTTATCGCTACTACCTCGATGGCCAGCCAAACACCATGGAAGGCCTATATCCTCAGGCGGGATTGCACTGGATGTTGCAGCTCAATATGCTATTCTGACAGAAGTTGTTGGTGGTAGGCCAAAAGATCCGGGAAAGGAGAGCTTACAATTCGTTGAACATTGAATCCGGCTATTTCCGCGGTCTTGATAAATTGTGCTGAAAAATTTGCCGCCACCGAACCCGTAGCGGCTATTTCAGGCAGTACTGCCTCAGGAAGTATTGGCTTTATGAAACTGAAGAAGCCGGTAAATGATTCAATAACAAGTCTTTCGCAAAATTCATTCGCTATGTTCTTCGAAAGAAATGGTGCGAATGAGGCCAGTAAGTTTCCGGGTTCTGAATGACTGTAAATTGATCTAACCATTTCATCGCGGCTTATGCCTGTAAAGCGCATAAAATCGTCAGCAACAGCATCCGGCATCCTGCGGGTTACGAAGGCTTTCACAATCAGCCTCCCTAAATGCGAGCCGCTGCCTTCGTCGCCCATTATATAGCCCAGGGAAGGAATTGTCCTGACAATTTCGTTTCCATCGTAAAGTCCTGCATTTGAGCCTGTACCAAGGATTACAGCCAAACCCGCCTGAGTTCTAAATAAACCACGGGCAGCAGCCAGCAGATCGCCGTGAACCTGAATATTAGCTTTAGGAAAAAGGCTTGCCAGCATTTGGCCAACATCGGCTGCACGCTGTTTTCCGGCACAACCTGAGCCATAAAAAACGATCTCGCCAACCTTCGTCGACTCTGGCAAAGCCTTGATCAGCTCGATGATGAGGCCGGGAAAAGCGCTGTGCTGGTGATAATTGGGATTGAATCCTCTGAGTGTGACGACCTCCGAAGACCATTTGCTGGAAACCAGGGCCCAGTGCGATCGGGTGGCCCCGCTTTCGGCAAGGAGAATCATATCTGCCTCAGTGGGTTTTGGTCATATTCGAAGGAACAAGCAGCACAAAGTCGGCTACGCCTTTTTTATCCGATGGAAGCCGAAGGGGCTGTTCAGTTTCGATTGTAGAAATGACCATAATTTTCAGTTCAGGTCTCAGCCGGCGCAAGTACCAAACTATTCCTTCGAAACTATCGGAATGATAAGCGCCGTTGAAGTGAATCATTTTTTGGCCGGATTGCAGGTTCTGATGGATAAACCAGGCCATGGCAGCATCTTTAATGGCCTGAGCCTTGGGAAAATTATCGTTGGCAGGGCCTTTTCCATGGCCGGCCATCATTTCGAGCATAGCCTTGTAGGAAGGCAATTCGGGGTCGTATGCGATGGGCAAAGGAGGTAGGAAACGTTTTTCATCCTCGGGAAGCGATTCAAGAGCTTCGAAACCCTGTCTGAAAACCATGGAGGCATACCTGCGCGGGACATTGGTGGCAATAAAAGGGATTTTCCGATCGCGGGCCAGGATAACAAGGGGTTCGATATCGGTTTTGTAATTGGGCCACAGGCGCGCAGCCTTGGCAAGGCTATCGCGATTGATTGTACCCGCGAGAAAGTCGCTCAACGCCTTTTGGTTGTCGGTTTCGAACATCTCAGCGCCTAAGACTAATTTTCCAGGATATTGGTCAGCCATTGCGGTGCTCAGCTCAAGCTGCATCCAATGCGCTATGGGATTGTTGTGCAGCTCGCCAAAAAATATGACGTCGGCCTTTGTGGCTGCTTTCAACATTTTCCCGTAAGTGGTTTTCTTGCCTTTAGCATCAACCAGTCTATAGGCATGCGGATCGGAAGCCTGAGTTGCAACTCCAGCAAAGAAGAGTAAAATAGTAATTAATAGATTCATGGATTGCGTTTGTGGTTAAAGAGGAAATCGTTTACAAAAGTGAATGGAAGAAGGCTGGAAACCGAATCAACCACCATAACAGGCCCGGTTTGACCCTGCATGATAATGCGCATTGGAATACCTGAATTTTTTTCGTATTCGGCCATAACCTGCCGGCAAGCCCCGCAGGGGGTAACAGGCTGCTCTATAATACCATCGCTGTTGATTGCAGTAACCGCAAGCGCTTTTACCTTCATTGCTGGATGCAAAGCGGAGGCATAGAAAAGCGCGACCCGCTCGGCACAAAGCCCCGAAGGATAGGCCGCGTTCTCCTGATTGTTCCCGGAAACAATCGTACCATCTTCGAGCATAATTGCCGCTCCAACCCTGAAATTACTGTAGGGCGCATAAGCTTTCAACGCTGCTCCTTTTGCCTCTTCAAGCAAGCGGCGTTCTTCGGCATTTAAGTCATCCGGACCGGGCAGCATAAGAAATTCAAGCATTAGTTTTTCTGCTGGCATGCCTGTGATATTGTAAGGGCAAATTTAGTCAAAAGCCGCTATTTACGGTTAATCAGCGCGTTTTGCCCCAATAAAGCAGATGTAAAAAGAAAAAATGCATTGAAAAACGCAAACAAAGTCACCCCGGGCTGGCTCTCCAAGGTATCTTCGGTAAGCATCGACATAAGCATCAACACAAAAAACAGGAAATAAATCAAATCGTTGAACCGTCGTAATCTGATGGGCGGAAAGAACAATGCAAACAAAAACCAGACAAGCCCAACGATACCAAAGGCCACAGCCACCGACAAAAACTGGTTGTGCGAACGCCACCGGAATTTCTGCTGTAGCGGAGAATCAAGTTCTTCGTAGGCCTGCCTGAATGCACTGACAACATCGCCCGTTCCAACACCTATCAGCCAATTCGACTTAAGAATATGCCACGACGCCCTGACATATTCCAGCCTCTGAAAATCGCTGCTGCGATTGGGGTCGCCAAAGAACTTGAGGTTTTGATAGCCCATAAAAGCCTTTGATATGCGTGTACGTAATCCAGGCTTGAGATAGCTTGCATTGGCAATTCCGCGCTCAATGTTTCTCAGGTCCTGCTCGCTTAGCGCTGCCACGCCATCGGCATCCTTTCTCAAATCTTTGGAGGTCATATACCTGATGATAGTGTACATGATCAACTGGCCGGCATCATCGTTCCCGTAGAAATCGTACCTACTGCGACGGTTCCAGGCATCTGCCAGCTCAGCTTCTGCAAAATAGAGCCCAATATATTTGCCGTCTTCCACCCCAAAATGAATGGTATCGTGTCGGTAGGGATAGCCTCTTGGGGTGATTGGCTCGAGGTTTTCAAGATCAATTTTCGACTTTGCTGAGACATCCCTGGCCGTGTTGGCAACAAAAATGAGCGCGGAAAGCGGAATCGCAACCGCCGTAAACAACAGCACCCAGCGCAGCCAAACTTTTGGGATGAGAAAAATTAGTTTCAAAGCAAGCAGTGTGAGCAATAATACCAGACCGAAAAATCCTGTGGCCGACTCAAGCAGGGTTATCATATAGAAAAACCATGCCGCAAAGCCTATGCCTACCAAATAGATGTACCAGGGCAACCGGCGGTATCGTATCATTAATACCAGCAGGATAATCACGGAGATCACCATTGTGAGGCTGAAACGCACCGGACTGATAAAAAGCGAGATCTCGCGTATGTCGGTGAATTTTCCTTCTACAAAAGCAAAGAAACTGAACAGACTACCTGCAAATACAGCTCCAACAAAAAACAACAGCAGTGTATTGGTTTTGCTTTCCGAAAGGCGCGGCATCGAACTGAGTACCAACGTCAAAATCAGCAGAGGCAATTTAACCCGAAGATCTTTAAGGGCATACGCTAAATCGGAGGTGTAGAGTAAACCAACGACATGCAATAGATAAACCGAAACTGCGACAACCGCCGCGGGATTATTTATGAATAAACTAAACCGTCTTTTAATATTTCCGACTACTGAGCCAAAGAAACCCTTACTGGAAAATCCTGTCGGGCGGTCATAAAAAATCCACACGAGCAATAGGAGGATTTGCGATACCGACATTCCGAATTCCGACAGCGGTATGTTGCAGGCCAAAAGGATAAGGACGATGAAATACCAGTCAGGTCCGCGGCGAGCCATGGTTCAGCTATTTATGGCTGTCAAATTCTGCCTTTTTCGAATACCGCACGATACGCCGCCGGATTGCTGAGTACCTCAATGGCTCTTTTCACTTCAGGATCGTCTTTTAAAGCGCTGATAATCTTACCTTTCTGATAATAATAGCGTGAAACTATCTCTACCCTAAGCAACTGTTCAATTTCCTTACGATGCAGCTGAAAGTCGTTCTCCTTGATCTGCTCAAACTGTGTGCGCAGTTGTTCAATCTGGCTTTCGATGGCTGTGAGATAAGCCTCTTCCTCGGCAATTCTTTTTAATTCACCGAGCAGTTTTTCGCTGCGGGTGGTATAGGTAAAGTTTTTACGCCGCGTAAAATTGATAAAGTCTGTAAAGATTTCGTCAGTAATTTCGAAATCGGAAGCCGGAGGTATTTCGGTGTGATTACGGGCATATTCGTTGGCATACCTGAAGATATAGTTTCCGGCAAACAGGCTCGAGCTGATGGGGCTAAAGTCGACGGGTTCCATCAGGATATCCGGCATGATTCCGCCATAGTCGAATACTACCCTGCCCTTTCGGGTTTTGTAGGTCGAGCGCAGCGAATCGGGTACAATTCCGCCATTTTCATCCTTATGTGCGTAATCGATTTCCTGAATACAACGTCCGCTGGGAATATAATATTTGGCAATGGTGAGCTTGAGCTGGGTATTGTAAACCAGCGGCACCACGTTCTGCACCAGACCTTTGCCAAATGTCCGTTGGCCAATCACCAGCCCACGATCGAGGTCCTGCATGGCACCTGCCACAATTTCGCTGGCCGAGGCGCTTCCTTCGTTAACCAAAATAACCAGAGGGAGATCAGGCTCGAGCGGAGCTGTGCGTGTGCGATGAACCGTAGTCTGCTCGGGCGATTTTCCTTTGGTGCTGACGATGAGTTCGCCCTTCTCGACAAACAAACCAGCGATATCAACGGCTTCGTTGAGTAATCCGCCGCCATTGCCGCGCAGATCGATGATGAGTCCTTTCAGCGGCTGCTGTTTTTTAAGGTTGAGAATAGTTTCCCTTACCTCAGATGATGCTTTTTGGGTAAAACCTGAAAGCCTCAGATAACCAATGCTTCCTGGGAAGACCGCTGAGTAAGGGATGTTATCAATTTTAATCTTCTCGCGCTGAAGCTCGAAATCCATCGGCGTTTCCACGCCTTCGCGGCTTATGCGCAGCCTGAGCTTGGAGCCCGGAGCTCCCTTTAGCAGCTCGCTCACCTCGGCTGATGGACGTCCTTTCATTTCCACACCGTTCACTTCCAGAATCTTATCTCCGGGAATGAGACCAGCCTTTTGAGCCGGAAAGCCTTCGTATGGCTCTGAAATGATCACATAATCGCCACTTTGCTGGATAAGCGAACCAATACCGCCGTACTCGCCGGTGGTCATTAGCCTCAGGTCTTCAATCTGCGATTCGGGAACAAATACTGTGTAAGGATCAAGCTCCTGTAGCATGGCGTTGATGGCTGCCTCATTGAGCTTTGAAGGATTTATCTCATCAACATAGTTGATATTCAGCTCCTTGAGTATGCTGTTGTAAATCTCAAGACTTTTGGAAATTTCGAAATTGTTGCGGCTCTGTGCCGAAACGGAGTAAGTGCCGATAAACGGCATCATTAGGAGCGCTAATAAGTAGAAAACGTGTTTCATGTGTTGGCAGTTTGCAATATTTATGGAACAGGGTCGTAACCGCTGCCTCCCCAGGGGTGGCAGGACGAGATGCGTTTAACCGAAAGCCATCCACCCTTCAGAAAACCGTGCTTCTTCAGGGCTTCGATGCTATAGTTGGAACAAGTTGGGTAATACCTGCAAGAGCGTCCGATGAAAGGCGATAAGGTATATTGGTATACCCGAATAAGGAGAATCGCAAGGAAAGCAGGTATGTTAAGCAGCTGTTTCATCCGATGAGGTCAAACGATGTATAAGCTGAATTATTTTATTCTCAAGAGTGGCAAAGTCGGGCAATTCGCGTCGGGTGTACACGAGGGCAATGTGTAAAGTTTTTTGCTTTCCAGCCGACATTTCCAGGAGTGGCCTCCAATGCCTGCGCCAGGCCTCGCGCATGAGTCGGCGGATGCGATTGCGATGGACAGCACGACGAAAATTGCGCTTTGAAACCGAGAAAAGCACCTTCACGAGTTCCTCCTCAGGCTCAGTCCAATAGTACATAACCCTGAACAGCGGATATGAAAGCGTCTTGCCCTCGGCGAACAATCTGACGATAGCTGTGCGACTCCTCAGTATGTGCGATCTGGGAAGGCTGTTATCATGAGGTCCGTAAGAGTTTTCTGACATTTTGCAAAGATAGAACTAAGGTACGGACAACTTAAAGGATCATGCTTTTTGGCCGTCTTAATATCCGTCGGCTTCATCAAAGCAAAAAATTTTCTTTTTAAAATGTGCTATTCAATCAAAAAGCATTAAAATTGCAACGATTTCATTTTAATCTTGCACAGAAACATCAGTCAAACAACACGTTAACAAACCTGAGCAAATAAAAGTCCAACGAATGCCTTAACGAGCGCAACCCAAGGCGCCCCTGGCTCGAAATCGATCCCAATAATCTTAATATCAACCTATTAAAATCCAGACAACAATCACGTAACCTTCTGTGAAATGAAACCGGTAAAGAAAAAAACGCGTCGTCACGACCAGCCCGAGAATGACGAGTTACTTCGCAAACCCGTGAAGAAGATGATCGCAAAACGCGACAGAAAACCAACCGTTTACGACGCCTACAGCGAAGATGAAGACGGCGAAGATTTCGACCTGTTCAGGTTTGATGACGACGAAAGCGATGAAGACTATGAGGAAGATGAATAATTGATTCACGCCATACGAAAATCAAAAAAAGCCGGCCTGAAAGGCCAGCTTTTTTTTTGATTCTGACTATCAGATGATTCCGCGTTTTTTAAGCAAGGCTTTTCTGTCTGGTTGTTTGCCCCTGAAAGATACATAAAGCTCCATAGGATCGACCGTTCCTCCTTTCTCGAGGACAAAGGTGCGGAACTTTCCGGCAGTTGTCTGGTCGAACAAGCCGTTCTCCTTGAATGCCTCGAAGGCATCAGCGTCGAGCACTTCGGCCCATAGGTAGCTGTAGTAACCTGCCGAATAGCCTCCTGAGAAAATATGGCTGAAATAAGTGCTTCTGTAGCGGGGCACGATTTCGGGAATCAGTCCGGATTTTTTCACCGATACCGCTTCGAAAGCGTCAACATCCTGAGGAATGTCACTCTCAAGCACGTGCCAATCCATATCAAGCTGCGAAGCGGCCAGATATTCGGCCATGGCAAAGCCCTGGTTGAACTTTCCGCTGCGCTGCATTTTTTCGACAAGCTCCTTTGGGATGAGCTCGCCTGTTTGGTAATGGAAAGCATACAATGCAAGCACTTCAGGCTCCGAAGCCCAGTTTTCCATGATTTGCGAGGGCAGCTCCACAAAATCGCGGGGCACATTGGTACCGCTGAGCGAAGTGTAAGTGGTATTGGCTAATAAGCCATGCAGGGCATGACCCATTTCATGGAACAAAGTTTCCACCTCATCCCAGCTAAGCAGGGCCGGCATACCCGAAGAGGCCGGCGTGAAATTGTAGCACGTTGTAATGATAGGATGAATGAACTGACCATCGCGTTTGCTCTGTTCCCTGAAATTGCTCATCCAGGCACCGCCCGATTTCGAAGGTCTGGGGAAGTAGTCCATGTATAAAATACCAACGTGGCTACCATCAGATTCCGTAACCTCATACACTTCAACGTCAGGATGGTATTTGGGCAGATCGTTGCGCGGATTAAACTTAAGGCCGTAGAGTTTTCCTGCAAGGGCAAACACACCATCGCGGACATTTTCTAATCTGAAATACGGCCTCAAAGCGTTTTCGTCCAGGTCATATTTTTCTTTGCGCACCATTTCGGCATAATACCACCAATCCCAGGGCGCAAGCTTAAAGTTGCCTCCGGTTTTGTTGATCATTTTTTGCAGTTCTTCGGCTTCCTTGAGGGACATAGGCATGGCATCGCGCGAGAGATCGGCCACAAAATTTAGCACGGCATCTGGGGTCTTAGCCATGGTTTGGTCGAGAACAAATGCAGCATGGTTTGGATATCCGAGCAGTTTTGCCTTTTGCAGGCGCAGTTCGGCAGTGCGCAAAACAAGTTTTTTATTGTCCAATTCGTCGTTGTTGTCGCCGCGCATGATGTAACCTTTATACATCTTTTCGCGCAATTCACGATTGTGAGCAAACTGTAAAACCGGTATAAGGCTGGGCTTGTGAAGAGTCAGCAGCCACTGCCCTTCTTTGCCT
>DAIOUP010000056.1:0-8638 GCA_036759465.1 Bacteroidales bacterium | reverse complement strand
CCCATGCGCAGGCCCGATCGTTTTTCGAGCACGGCAAGCAACATATTAAGCCGGCGAAGGTCGTATCCTGTAACCGATCGCTGGGGTGTGCCGTATGCAGCCTGACCGACCAGGGCCTGCGTTTCGACCATCATGGGCCTGAGGCCTTCGATCATAGCGGCTATTGAGGCTCCGCTCACCGGATTTTCGCGTTGCGAAAGCAGCAGCTCGCTGGGGTTGGTCACCTGGCGCAAACCGTTGTGGAGCATTTCGAAGATGCCCAGCTCCGAGGCCGGCCCGAAACGGTTTTTTATCGCCCGAAGGATACGGAAGCCATAATGCCGGTCGCCCTCGAACTGTATCACGGTGTCCACCATATGTTCGAGGATTTTCGGCCCTGCAATCACCCCGTCCTTGGTGATGTGACCAATAAGCACCACTGGTATCTGGCTGCTTTTGGCCAGACGGTTGAGCTCAGCGGCGCTTTCGCGTATCTGAGTGATGCTGCCCGCGGTGGCTTCGATTTGTTCCGATTGCAGGGTTTGTATCGAATCGACAACCACGAAGTCGGGCTGCACAGCAAGTACCTGCTGGGTGATGGCCGAGGTTGATACTTCGGTGTAAATCAGACAGTTTACGTTGCGAATGCCAATGCGATCGGCGCGCATTCTAATCTGCTGGCGGCTTTCTTCGCCCGACACATAAAGGATTTTTCTGCCTTCGAGGTTCAGCGAGACCTGCAGCATGAGGGTCGATTTGCCAATCCCCGGTTCGCCCCCGATGAGCACCAGTGATCCAGGTACCAAACCGCCGCCCAGCACACGATTCAGCTCGGCCATGCCCGTGTCGAGGCGTTTCTCGTTGCTGCTTTCAATTTCCTGCACGGGTGTTGGTACTTCCATACGCTGGACCAATCCCAGTGGGGTGGTTTTACCACTTTTACCCGTTACTACGGTTTCTTCGGCAAAGGTGTTCCAATCGCCGCAGCCAGGACATTTGCCCAGCCATTTGGGCGATTCGTGACCGCAGTTGCGGCAGAAGAAAAGGGTTTTTGTCTTGGCCACGGCGATCAGCGGATGAGGGTCATTTCGTCCACTAAGTGCCAGGCGCCGGCAAACTTATCGACTATGAAAAGCACATAGCGGATGTCGGCCGAGATGTTGCGGCTCATGGCAGGGTCGTACATCAGGTCGCTCATGGTGCCTTCCCAGCAGCGGTCGAAGTTTAGACCAACAAGTTGGCCGTCGGCATTGAGGACAGGGCTGCCCGAGTTGCCGCCCGTGGTGTGGTTCGATGCCACAAAGGCCACGTGCATGCGTCCGCCAGATGCGGCGTAAGGGCCGAAATCGCCCGTTCGATGCAGTTCTTTGAGCTTTGGCTCAACCACATAGTCGTAAATATCAGGATTCTCCTTTTCGAGTATGCCCTCGAGGGTAGTGAAATAGTTATAGGTGACGGCGTCGGCCGGGTTGTAACCCTCCACCTTGCCATAAGTTACGCGAAGGGTGCTGTTGGCATCGGGATAAAAACGCCGTTCGGTTTGCATCTCCATTAAACCGGTCATGAAAAGGCGCATCAGGCTGTCGTTGGCCTGCTGCAACGGACGCATGGCGGGGTCGATGCTGTTGTTGCTGAAGCTGCGCATGCTTACTGCAGCCTGCCAGGCCGGGTCTTTCTCCAATTTCTTGATGGTTTTCGGACTGATGTTGTTCAGCCATTGTGTAAGCTGTTGCTGCGAAGCAAACATGCTTTTTCCAAACAATACCGAAACATAAGCTTCTACATTCCCTTTGTGGCGGGCAGTGATTTGTTCAAGAAAAGCCGGCCTGAATCCAACGGGTTGATTTTTAGTGTAATAGGACAGTAATGCAGTGGCCACTTCACGATCGATTGGCTCGTAATAGTCTTTGAAAAATTCGTCCACAAAGCCGGCAAGACTTTTTTTGAGGCTCGAAACGCGCGCTGTGTCGGGCTTTGGTTTTTGAACCTCCTCAACCAGCGGTACGAACCGTGTGGCCAGTTGGAACAATTCAACGCCCATGCCGGCTTCGCTCAGAAAGTCTGAAGCCAGGGTAAGGGGTTCCAGCTTGGCGTAATTGTCGTCGAATGCCGGCACGATACCTCCATAAAGGGCCTGACGTTCAGGCGTTGAAGCAGCCCATTGTGTAAATTGTTTCTCAATCTCAAGCTTCCGTTCGATGCCATTGAGCCTGCGGATGCCCTTGCTTTCGCCGATCATCTTTTTCCAGGCATTGGCCACACGGGCGTCCTTGGCGGCATATTGAATGCGCACCAGCGGGTCGGTTTGGCTGTAGTGTTTGAAAATTTCGAGTCTGGTGCCTCGTAGCGTTACGCGGGGCGGATTGGAAACTTCGGTGATAAGTTTCACGGCAGCGGCAGGAAGGTATTGATTGGTGCGGCCCGGATAGCCGAAAACAAAGGTGAAATCGCCTTCCTCAACACCCTTGAGCGAGATGGGCAGCCATTTTTCGGGTTGATAGGGCACATTTTCGGGGCTGTAATCGGCAGGCTCGCCTTTGCTGTTCACATACACCCTGAACAATGAAAAGTCGCCCGTATGCCTGGGCCACATCCAGTTGTCGGTATCACCGCCAAATTTACCGATGTTCGACGGAGGAGCCCCCACCAGCCTGACGTCCTTGTAAATCCTGTTGTACATCATAATGTACTGGTTGCCGTAGTAGAACGGCCTAATGCTGATGTCAAGGCCGGTGGCCTTGCGTGCTTCTTCGATCAGCTTGCGGCTGTTGTTGCGGATCAGCTCGGCGCGGCGGGCTTCGGTTATATCGCGCGCAACGCCTGCAAGAACGGCTTCGGTTACGTCTTCCATTTTCACAAGCTGCGTAACGGTCAGGCCGGGGTTTGGCAGTTCTTCGGCATAATTTTTTGCCCAGAAACCATTGGTCAGGTAATCGTTTTCGAGGCTGCTTTGTTTTTGTATCTCGCCATAGCCACAGTGGTGATTGGTGAGAATAAGGCCCTGCGACGAAATAAAGCTAGCCGTGCAGCCGCGGCCAAATTGCAAAATGGCATCCTTGAGACTGCCTTTGTTTACCGAGTAAATATCTTCGGCACTGATGCGCATACCCATGGCTTTCATCTCAGCCTCGTTTTGGCTGAGCAGCAAGGGTATCCACATGCCCTCGCCGGCCCAAAGGGTGGTGACCCTCAAAGAAATAAGAAGAAAAAAGATCAACCGCTTCATAATATATCATGCTTTGTGGTAAAAATAGCGAAAAGAGTGATTGTAGGTTGTTATTGTTGTCCTTGATGTGATAGTTGTCATTGTTCGGTGTTTGTTGTTACCCTCCCAAAATCACCTCTGCATCAGTAGACTAATCGAAACTTCCCTAACCAAAAATCCGCAACCAGACCCGGCACCTATTCCATTTCCTTGAGTGCCTCCAGAGCCTGTTGCACGTTCACCACCGGACTGATGTAAAGCATTAATTTGTCGCCGGTTTGTTTCATGCGGCATTTTCGGGGGTTCGACTGCACGTATTGGATGAGTTGGCCAAAGCGTTCGCTTTGATAAAACGGTGATTCAGGATTGCTTACAAAGTGGGCAATGAGTGTCTTGTTGCGCAGCGCCAGTTTTTCGAACCCAAGGTTTCGGGCCAGCCAGCGCAATCGGATGGTGTTGATGAGCTCGGTAGTTTGCGGAGGAATCGGTCCAAACCGGTCGATGAGCTGCTCGGTGAAGCTTGCCAGCTGCTCTTCGGTAGTGGCATTGTCGAGCTGGTTGTAGAGGGCAATGCGTTCGGTGGAAGAATCGACATAATAGGGCGGGATAAGGAGCTCAAGATCCGACTCGATGACGCACTCGCGCACATAAGTCTTGTTTTCATCGGGTTTGCGGAATACCTCGGCAAATTCTTCCTCTTTGAGCTCTTCGATGGCTTCGTCCAGGATCTTGTGAAACATTTCGAAGCCAATGTCGCTGATAAAACCACTTTGTTCTGCTCCCAGCAGGTTACCTGCTCCGCGAATGTCGAGGTCGCGCAGGGCTATGTTGAAGCCACTCCCCAGTTCCGAAAACTCTTCCAATGCCTTGAGGCGTTTGCGGGCTTCGTTGGTGAGGGTCGAAATGGGTGGCGTAAGCAGATAGCAGAATGCTTTTTTATTCGAACGGCCCACGCGCCCGCGCAGCTGGTGAAGGTCGCTCAGCCCAAAGTGGTGGGCATCGTTGATGATGATGGTGTTGGCATTGGGGATGTCGAGGCCCGACTCGATGATGGTAGTCGAAAGCAGCACGTCGTATTCGCCCTCAATGAAGCCCAGCATAACTTCCTCCAGTTTATGCCCTTCCATCTGTCCGTGGCCTACGCCAATGCGCACACCGGGCACAAAACGTCTGAGCATTTCATACACATCAAGAATGTTTTGAACGCGGTTGTGCACAAAAAACACCTGTCCGCCCCGCGCCACCTCAAACTTTATGGCTTCGCGAATCACATCTTCCGAGAAAGGCCTGATTTCGGTTTGCACCGGATAACGGTTGGGTGGCGGAGTGTTGATAATACTTAGGTCGCGCGCACCCATCATCGAAAACTGTAAGGTGCGCGGGATGGGTGTGGCTGTGAGCGTGAGGGTGTCCACATTAGCCCTCAGCTCCTTAAGACGCTCTTTAGCTGCAACTCCGAATTTTTGCTCCTCATCTATGATGATGAGGCCAAGGTCTTTGAACTCCACATCCTTGCTGATCAAACGGTGTGTGCCGATGAGGATATCCACCTTGCCTTCCTTCACTTCCTCGAGGATGCGTTTCTGATCGGCCGCCGAACGGAAACGGTTGAGATACTCCACTTTTACGGGGAATTCCTTTAGCCTGCTGCCGAAAGTCTTGAAATGCTGCATCGCCAGAATGGTTGTGGGAACCAAAACTGCTGTTTGCTTGCCGTCGGTTGCGGCTTTGAAGGCAGCGCGAATGGCCACCTCCGTCTTACCGAAGCCTACATCGCCGCAGATAAGCCTATCCATTGGAGTAGACTGTTCCATATCAGCTTTTACGTCCTGAGTGGCTTTGAGTTGGTCGGGGGTGTCCTCATAAATGAACGAGGCTTCGAGTTCAGTTTGCAGATAGGTGTCGGGCAAAAAGGCAAAGCCTTTGCTGGCCTTGCGTTTGGCATAAAGCCTTATAAGGTCGCGTGCAATGTCCTTTACCTTGCCTTTGGTCTTGTTTTTCAGCTTATTCCAGGCGTTGCTGCCCAGCTTGTTAAGCGCGGGCTCTGCCCCATCGCGGCCCGTATATTTGGCAATGCGGTGCAAGGAGTGGATGCTGACGTAAAGTATGTCGTCGTTCTTGTAGATCAGCCTGATGGCTTCCTGCTGGCGGCCATTGTTGTCGATGATTTCGAGGCCATCGAAACGACCGATGCCGTGATCGATATGCGTCACGTAATCGCCCGGCTTGAGGGCGTAAAGGTCTTTGACGGTGAGCGATTCTGTGGCCGTATAACCTTCTCGCAGCTGAAACTTGTGATATCGCTCAAAGATCTGATGGTCGGTGAAGATACTCAGGCGTGCCCGATGATCGGTAAATCCTGCATGAAGACTGTGAAATACGGGGGTAAACCTAGCTCTCTGGCTTTCATGAAGGCTGGCCTGCAGGTCGCGCACAATTGTTTCAATGCGTTCGATCTGCTTGGGTTGGTCGGAGCACAGGTAATTTGGGAGGTCTTTTCCGCGATTTTCGCGCCAATGCGTAATGAGCAGCTCAAAATTTTTGTTGAAGGATGGCTGAGGCGTTATTTCGAAGGCCTTTTCAAGCTCGCAGAGGTATTTCAGTGTTTTGCCGAGTATCACAAACGGATGGCGTTGAATTGCTTTGGCGATTTCGGCCCCGCCGGCAAAAAGCATCTGCGGCTGCAGGCTATCCTGCTGGTCCTCCATACGGCCGAAAATTTCAACAGCTTTTTCGTACTCGCCTGTGATACGTTCTTCCAACTGATCAGCCTCATGCAGCCAGATAACCACACCCTGAGGCAGGTAGTTGATGAAATTCTCGCGCTCTGTTTCACTGCTTCTGTCCTGAACGTTTGGCAGAATATTGAGCTGGCTTAGCTTTTGCACCGAGCGCTGCGTGGCCGGGTCAAAACTGCGGATGCTTTCCACTTCGTCGCCAAAAAATTCAACGCGATAAGGCAGATCGTTGGCATAGGAAAACACGTCAACGATTCCACCCCTGATGGTAAACTGTCCAGGCTCAACCACAAACTCCACCCGATCGAAGTTGTAGATGCTCAGCACGTCGGCAACAAAATCGAGCGAAACCTTTTCGCCGGTTTTCAGGCTGAGCGTGTTGGTTCTGAGGAATTTGCGCGTTACCACCCGTTCGGCCAAAGCTTCGGGATAGGTAACCACCATGGTTTTTCGGCTGCTGCTGCTCATGCGGCCCAAAACCTCAGCACGTGAAAGGATATAGGTGTTGTCGGCTTTTTCGGGCTGATAAGGGCGTTTGTAGGATGTGGGGTAAAACAGCACCAGCTTTCGGCTGTAGTCTTTATCTCGGTCGGCAAAGAGGTTTTCGAGGTCGTTGTAGAAATATGCCGCCGATTCTTTGTCGGGGCAAACTATCAGATGCTGACCTCCGGTCAGGTCGGACAGGGCTGCCATATACACAGAGGCCGCCGAACCAAAAAGTCCCTCAAAGCGCGTTGATTTTTGCAAAAGAAGACCGTCCGCAATCTGCCTGATTTCGGGCAGCTCGCGGTAAAGTTGTAGCAGGGGCGAGTGTTGCTGCGCAGTCATAAAAGGCTTGCAAAGATAAAGTATGGCGTTTTCGGTGATGTAAGGGGGGTGCAATTTGTTGTGATTGTTTTCATGGCTGTTGTTGATGTCATTGTTATTATTGTTGCTATTGTTATCATTGTTTGGTGTGTGTTTTGTAATTGGTGTTCATCGTTCGCCATCCAATGCTCCTTGTTCCCTACCCAAAACACAGTTCACCCCGAATCTTGAATTCACTGCCCCGTCCCCCTTTGCTTGTCTCTCGTCCCCTGAAAAAATGCTTTCTTTGCAAAAATTTATTTAGAATGATTCTACACAACAGGATAAACCGTAAAGAGCTGCGCATCAGACTCAAAAAAGAGGCTTTTAAACGCATTACTCTCTCGTTTTACCGCTTTGTGGAGGTGGACGATCCCCAGTCGTTTCGGGATGAGTTATATCTGCGATTGAGCCAGATGCAGGTGTTTGGGCGCATTTATGTGGCTGGTGAAGGCATCAATGCTCAGGTGAGTGTTCCTCAAAACAGCTTTGAGGCATTCGAAAAATATGTGCGGGAACACAGATTTATCGGTGATGTTTTACTCAACCGCGCCATCGAAGACAATGGTCACTCGTTCATCATGCTCAAGGTGATGGTCAAGCACAAAATCCTGTCCGATGGTCTCGACAACAGCACGTTTGATATTTACAATGTAGGCGAACATCTTGATGCAGAGGAATATAACCGCAGGATAAACGAACCTGGAACCGTGGTCGTCGATTTACGAAACCATTACGAACACGAAGTTGGCCATTTTGAGAATGCCATTTTGCCGATGGTCGAAACATATAAAGAATCTGTTCCGATCATTATAAAAATGCTTGAGGATCAAAAGCCCGAAAACATCATGCTTTACTGCACAGGAGGCATTCGCTGCGAAAAATTTTCAGCTTACCTCAGGCACCGCGGTTTCAAAAACGTGTTTCAGCTCAAAGGCGGCGTCATCAACTACGCCCGTCAGGTGAAGGAAAAAGACCTTGAAAGTCGGTTCATCGGCAAAAATTTTGTCTTCGACGAGCGTCTGGGCGAACGCATCACTCCTCACATTATAGCCAAATGTCACCAATGCGGCCAGCCAGCCGATACTCATGTCAACTGTGCATGGGATCCCTGCCACAAACTTTTCATCCAGTGCGAGGTATGCCGCGAAAAATACCATGGCTGCTGCTGCGATGATTGCCGCGAGAGCCTTAAGTCGTACACATCGAATAAATCATTGATTACCAGTGAAGTTTAAGGATTGGTGTATCGTCGGTTTTTGTTAGCCTATCAACCAAACCTTTCATCAGAGGTTTTGATGATTGCCAGAAATTCCTCCGGCAGCCTCTCCTTTACAAACAATTCGATATCGCGCGGCATGTTTTTGTAGAATGCCCCCGCAATGCCTCCGGCAATGCAGGCAATGGTTTCGCTGTCGCCTCCCAGCGAAATGGCAAGCCGCAATGCATGCCGGTAGTCAGTGCTTACCAGAAAAGCTACGATAGATTCAGGTACCGAGCCCTGGCAGGTTTCATCAAACCGGTAGTGAGGTCGGATTTGTTCGATGCTGAACGACAAATTGTAGCCAAAATGCGCAGTGATGTGTGCCCGGATTTCCTTTTTCGGGTTGCCATGTCGCGCCAAGACTATTGCTGCTGCTGTGGCCTGCGCCCCATTGATGCCCTCCGGGTGGTTGTGCATTACCTCTGCCGAACGCCGGGCAAGTTCCAGTGCCTTATCCAGACTTTTGGCGGCAAAGCCCGCAGCGCTCACACGCATGGCCGAACCATTGCCAAAGCTGTTGTAAGCTTGCTTGTCCTGTCGGTCGAGCCATTTGGCAAACCGCCCGCCATATCCGCAATTGGGATAATTGTTGCCATACTCCCAAAT
>DAIOUP010000055.1:0-8642 GCA_036759465.1 Bacteroidales bacterium | reverse complement strand
TGTTCGCGAAACCACCCTCATCCTCGAAGTGGACAACAATGTTCGCATAGAGGTTGAGAAAAATGCCGTTGTATCCGATCCCTCACAGGTTGGTACAGCAGCAAAGTAATTCGCGGCGGAAAAAAATTAAATGCAACGACAATCCTTATGCCGTTGCATTTTGTTTTTATATATATTTTGCAGCAAAGCTTTTCCTATCATGTATCGACCGCAGCCCAGAGAAGAGATAAAAAAGCGTAAGCGGATTTTCGTTTACCTCATCTTTTTGGCTGTCTCCAGCCTGTTGTGGCTGCTCATAAAGCTCAACAACGTTTACACGGTCAAAATGCCCGTCACACTGCATTTTTCCGATCCACCGGCCGGTTTATGGCTCGACGATGAATACAGGGAGCAAAAGCTGGAAACCGAATTGCAGACTCGTGGCTTCATTCTGCTTAGGGTTGTTCTTACAAACAAAAAAGAGCCAGTCATTCACACCTCGCTGAGGTCGCTTTCGCCCCGCAAAATCAACCAAAACGAATACTACCTCACAGCTCAATCGCTCAAAAGTCTGGTTGCATCGCACCTGAATCTGAATGCTGAGGAAGTTATGCTTGTCGACAATGAGCTGCGTTTTCGCGCAAACCCGCTGGCATCCAAGAAATTAAAAGTCGTCCCAAATCTGGAAATTAGCTACGATCAACGTTTCGGGCCTTACGGGCCTCCGAAAACCTATCCCGACAGCATTGACGTTTATGCCATTAAACAGGTACTCGATACATTGAGGTTCATTACCACAGAAAAGGCATCCTACAAAAACGTTCGCAGTTCCATTTCGGACAGTCTCAAACTCCACCTCACACATCCGAGCATGAGCGTGCAAAAACACATTGTGTACTTTGAATTACAGGTGGAACAGTTTACTGAGACCCACTTCATTGTTGATGTTGAGCCTGTGGAGGGAGCAAATCTGAGGATATTTCCAAACCGTACCACCATCATCCTCAACGTCGCGTTGAAAGATTACGATAAGTTGGAAGTATCTGAATTTCAGGTTGAAGTTGATACATCAGGACTTGCCAAACGAAATTCCAGACTTTTTCTAAAGGTAAGCCGCAAGCCTTCCAATGCACAGCTTGTGCGCCTCGATCCGGACAAGGTTGAATACCTTATTACCTCTGCCCGATGAAAGTAGGCATAACCGGAGGCATTGGCAGCGGAAAAACCTCAGTCTGCAAGGTTTTTGAATCCTATGGCATTTCGGTTTTCAATGCTGATACTGAAGCTAAAAGGCTTTACGAGAATCCTGAAGTCCGTTGTTGGATCAAAGAGAATATTTCGACGGTCGTATTTGACGATTATAACCTGCTTGACCTCAAGAAACTCGCCTCCGTGATATTTCAGGACGAGGTAAAGCTCAGACTGTTAGAAAACAAAATACACCCCTTGGTTGGCGAGATGTTTAACAAATGGTACAAGAATTTCCAGAAAGGAGCATATGTATTATACGAGTCTGCCATTCTTTTCGAAACCGGCCGGTACCGTATGTTTGATTTATCGATACTTATCACAGCGCCTGAAACGATAAGGATTGAAAGAGTGAGGCATCGTGACGGCCTCTCCGAAAATGAGATTCGAAATCGCATGTCAAGACAATGGGACGATGCAAAGAAAATCCCGCTTGCAGATTTCGTTATCGAGAACGTCGAGTGGCCCGAAACGATCGTCCAGATTGAAAAAATTCACCGTTATATCATAGAAAAAACAGCTCAATCATCCTAACAAAGCGATTCCAGAAATGAGAAAGTTTGAATTGTTGTTTTTAGTTCGTGCTTGTTAAAGTTGATCTAACTTCGTAATTATTAACATACTGTTAACGGCACCTTTTGGTTATTCGCTAAATATTCGCTGTCTCACACCGAACCGATTCGGGATAAAATTTCCAAAATTAAGACAAATACTCACAAATAAGTAAATACTCTTGCTATAATGTATTGTTTATCTGAATTTTACAAGACAACCAAACAAGGCATAATTTTTGTTCATAATAAATTACGAACTATGCAAATTACATTAGTAACAGGGCAATCAGCCTCCTTCAAATTAGCTACGGCATTCATACTGCTGCAAAGTGTGATTTTTTGTCAGTATTTGTTCAGCAACCAGATTTTTGATGATACCGGCAGGCTTTTAACACCAGTTGAGATAAGAAAAGCCCCAGAAATGGATGCACGAAACGTAGCTTTGTTCAACTCACATTTTAAAAGTGAAGTAAAACCTGAAAACCGTTCGCTACAATTCTTCCCTGATTCTGTAGTTGTTTACTCCGTTCAGGCCAATCCAAGAAAATACAATTACCTGTTTTCGAACAAAGGCGAGTTATTGACAATACTTGTACGCATTCGCCAGGGCGCAGTATGGGTTAATGAGTCGATCGAAAACCGCACTTACGATGCCCTGAGCAATATGACCATACAACAATGGCAGGGCTGGACAGGTTCGGCCTGGATCAATACTTCGAGAAACCTGTTCACCTACGACAATAACAGAAAAATTTTAAGCCTTACCGAGCAAAACTGGAACCCGACAACGGGTAGCTGGGTCAATTTCAGGCGTACAACCAATACCTGGTCAGCCTCCGGACTTCAACTTACCATGCTTCAGGAATTTTTCTCCGGCGGCAATTGGGTAAATCAGGTCTTTGAATTGTATGTTTATCAAGACAACAACCTGATTCAAGCTGAGCGGCAGACCTGGATCAACGGCAACTGGGCAAATCAATACCAATATTTCTACACCTATGATGGTCAGGCCAACCTTACGAGCATGACTATGAAGCAATGGGCTGGTAATCAGTGGAATGATTTTTACAGGGAAGTATTCTCCTACAACATCACCAACCAGCTGGTAATTTATGTCAGTCAGCAATTCATCAACAGCTGGCAAAACAGCGAACAGTACTTTTACACTTACGATCCTCTGGGATTTCTTGAAACAGCTCAACGGCAACTATGGCAGAACGGCAATTGGCAAAACAGTCTGCGCAGATCGTACACCAACAACAATTACGGTTCATTCCAACTTGCTCTAAATCAGGCATGGCAACAAAATGACTGGGTCAACCAGCATATGTTTGCAAAGGGCTTTGATGAAAATGGCAACTCCACAACTTCCGATGCTTTTGTCTGGTCTAATGGCTGGCAACAAAGCCAGGACAACCAGATTGAAATTAATTACAATTTTGGTTTTAAAACCCTTAGATTCCAGGGTTACAAAGCACTTGCCGGGTTCACGAGCATGCTCGTCGAAACTGCGGAACATCTAGACAATACCAAAACATTCGTTTATCCGAATCCATCCAATGGTAAATTCTTCATTTTTAACAAAATATTGGCATCTGATGTTGTAAGTATCAGTATTTTCGCGGTGAATGGTAAAGAAGTATTCAAGAGCCAGCTGCCTTCAGCAAATTTGCTCTCTGTGGATATCAGAAATGAGCAACTTAAGCCTGGGGTTTATGTGCTCAGAATAGCCTCATCGAAAGAAACCAAACATCATCATATCGTCCTACAATAGAAAATATAACGGAAAACAATAAACTAACCATGAAAAACAATTTACTAAAATCAATTTTTTCCCTGATTCTCCCGGGACTGCTCCTGTTTGGCCCAGGCCTTTTGGCACAGCCATTTGTAACGGTTGAGCAGCCTAACCTCAGCGGAATTACGTGGGACATTGGTTCCACCCGTCTTATTTCGTGGAATACCAACTTCACTCAACCTGTCAAGATTGAGCTTGTTGATTATTCTACGCTCATACCAACCGTAAGTACAATTGTGGCATCCACGCCCAACTCTACCTATGCATGGTACATCGACCCTTTGTTATTTACGCCTGGCAATCAATATAGGGTTCGTGTCACAAGCACCATAAATCCGGCATATTCCGATGAAAGCGATAACGATTTCACATTGGTTACCGCCCTGCCAGGGACTTCCATCACTATTGAACAACCCTCTTTGCCCGGCATTAATATTGTCAAAAACACTGACTATTTGATCAGCTGGAACCCTGTTGGCGTATTTAGCAACGTCAAGATCGAACTGCTTGACTTGCTGAACAATGTCACCCACACAATCGCAGCTTCGGTTGAAAATTCCACTTATGTTTGGAATGTAAGCGGCCTTCTTCCTGCCCACAACCAATACAAAATCAAGGTATCGAGCGTTGCTGTTCCAACAATGTTTGACGAAAGCGATAATAATTTTGAAATACTTGATTATCCTCAGGGAGAGATTACTGTTCTCCAGCCCAATGCTTCCGGAATAAAGTGGGTTAGAGGCTCTCAATACCTTGTTTCATGGATCGATAACATTCCTGATCCTGTCGATATTGACCTTATTCGTGCTACCAATTTCTGGATCGCAAGCGACAATACAAGCGGCAGTACTTTCCCGACAGGTAACAACACGGGTTGCAATTTCAACCCATGGACAATAACCACAAACACCGCACCTGGTGGTTTTGTGCAAGCCAACAAGGCAAACCCCTCGCTGGCTGGCATTAGTGGCATGGGAACTGCTAATGTTTACCGACTTGTGGCATACAGCGATCCGGGCAATAACAATAATTATGTTTATGCCGACCGCACATTTGGCCCATACGCTACACCTGATGGGTTCATGCTTTCGTTTGGTTGGGCTTTCGATGCAGGTAGCGGAAATGGCGCAACGGGCGAAAAAGGATTTACCCTCTATGCAGGTGGCATCGGTGGCACCGCCCTTTTCACCGTGAAGAACGAATTCAACAACGCAAGCATTGAAATAAATGGTGCACCGATGTTCGCCAACCACGGCTTGAACGCAATGACCATTAACTTCGATTACAACGCTATAACCAACAACATCCGTGTTTATGGCACTGGCCGTGATGGTGTTGAAACCTTCGATCAAACTTTCCCGGCCACCGGCGTTCCAAATGCCATCCGCTTCTTCAACCGTGGTCAGGAAAACGATGGAACAACCGTTAATTCACAGGCCCTATATTTCGACAACTTCTATATTCGCACAAAGCGGCTCACCGTTGGCACCAATGTTGGCGGATCAACCTGGACATGGACAGTTCCTACCTGCCTCCAAACCGGCAACAATTTCAGAATTGAAGTGCTTGGCAATGGTCGCACCCTTGCTGATGCCAGCGACAATGGCTTCCAGATTTCGGCAACACACGGTGGTACGTACATCACTGTACTTCAACCTAATGATGCAGGAATTACCTGGTTGCGTGGAAAGGCATACCTCATCAGCTGGATCGACGATGTGGTTGAACCCGTTCGCATCAGGCTGGTCAACTCAGGCGGTACAGTTGTTGCCACGCTGGCAAATAATGTCGCAGGCTCGACCTGGGTTTGGAATATCCCTGCCGGACAGGCCCTCGGACAGTATCGCATTCGTATCGATGCCGCCGGCATTCAGGACGACAGCGACAACTTATTTACAATTGCCGACAACCTGCCGGGTGGAACCATTACTGTTCAGCAACCCAATATTTCCGGACTGAAGTGGATTCGTGGTAACAGTTACCTCATTTCATGGCACCCTGACGGCATATCTGGCCCCTTCAACATTGAGCTTTGGAAAGGCGGCGTATTCCATGCCACACTTGTCACAGGAGTTAGCGGATCAACATGGGATTGGAGCATTCCTGCACTCACCTATCCTCTTGGAACAGATTACAGGATTCGTGTAACCGGCAGTGCAGGAGCTGTATTCGACATGAGCGACAACAACTTCGAACTGGCCGACACTCCCGGCGGCACGATTACTGTTCTTCAACCCAATGGCGGCGAAACGCTTTACAGAGGTGTTGGCTTCTGGATTGCCTGGATTGACGATATTCCTGAAAATGTAAACGTCGATCTTATGGAATACGACAACCTCAACGTCCTGCAGAATACCTACCCGATATTTACTAACGTAACTGGTTCAGCTTACCCATGGACAGTTCCAGTTACATCACCAACTGGCAATTACTTCAAGGTCAGGGTTGCAAGCGTTGTTGATCCTACCATATTTGACATGAGCGACGGGTACTTCACCATCACCGACCTACCTCTAACCTTTGGCATCCAGCCAAATCCGGCCAGAGACTTTGCAGTACTAACACTTAACGATGCCTTTAGTGGCAATGTTCAGGTGGTGGTTACTGACAGAATGAACCTCCCCATTCTCACCCGCAACTTCAACCTCAACGATTCGCATGAGCTGCGCATCGCTCTCGAAGGACTGAAGAGTGGCGTTTATTTCGTCAGCATCATTGCCAACGAAAAGCGCATGACCCAGAAACTCATCATCCAGAAGTAAAGACTAGCTAAAAAATAACAAAGGTGCCGGGCCAGTCCCGGCATCTTTTTTTATTTGGTTACCCGCCGTAAAGGTCACTTAAGCCAAAAGAGAGTAAAACTTTTATACTGATGCATTTACTTTTCGAAAGAGTTTGTATATTTGCACTCCCTTTTCAAACATGGTAAACATCTTCCAAACATCTATAAAACAATGAGCAAGAACGCCTTAATTCAGTTTGTGGAGGATCAGGTAAGCGTAAAAAACTTTCCGGCATTCAATCCAGGCGACACCATTACCGTAACCTATAAGATCGTCGAAGGCAATAAAGAACGTCTGCAAAAGTTTCAGGGCGTTGTGCTTCAGAAGGTTGGTTCCGGACCAACAGCCACATTTACGGTTCGCAAGATATCGAATAACGTAGGTGTTGAGCGTGTTTTCCCGATTTCATCCCCAATGATTGACGAAATCGAAGTAAACAAAAGGGGCCACGTACGTCGTGCACGTATTTTCTACCTGCGTGGATTGCGCGGTAAGAAAGCCAGAATCAAGGAAGCACGTCAATAAACGTTTACGAAGAAATCCGTTGCTTACAGTGAGGCTGCCCATTCGGCGGCCTTTTCTGTTTTTAAACTATGTGGTTTCCTTTTGCCGCAACAGCTCATAGCAAGCCATACCCGCAGCAACACTCACGTTGAGCGATGCTATGTTTCCTGACATGGGAATTTTAACAGAAACATCTGCACGGTCGAGTAAGGATTTTGATATTCCTGTATCCTCGGCACCTAGAATAAATGCCAATGGTCCTTTGAGATCGGCATTCCACAAAACTTCATCGGCTTTTTCATTAATAGCAACCAGTTTTAAGCCGCTTTCTTTTAAATAATCGGCAGTAGAATGCAGATTATCCTCACGGCAGACGTTCATTCGGGTTAGGGCTCCGGCAGACGTTTTAATGGCGTCGGCATTTACCAATGCTCCCCCACGTGAAGGTATTACAATGGCATGAGCGCCGGATGCCTCGGCTGTTCGGGCAATTGCACCAAGATTTCTGACATCGGTGATATGATCCAAAATGATGACAAACGGATCTATCCCTGCTTCAAAAATCATGGGCAACAGCGAGGCGATTTTCTGATAGCTCACGGAGGCCGTATAGGCCACAACACCCTGATGATTTTGACGCGTAAGGCGATTCAACTTTTCCTCCGGCACATATTGCACCGGAATTCCCGCCTCCCGGGCAAGCTTTAGGAGCTGATTCGACTGAGGCGATCTGCCTCCACGAAGCACGAAAAGTTTGTCAAGTTCGATTCCTGCTTCGAGGGCCTCGATCACCGGCCTCATCCCATATATCAATTGTCCGCCAGAACTTGCCATATTATTTTCTTTGACCACAAAGATAGCCCGTGAGATATTGTACGACAAAAAAACCTACTTATTACTTAACTTTGCTATTCAAAACCCGCCACAAATGGCCACCATTTCGGCAATTGTTTTAGTGCTGTTGGGCTTTACTGTAAACGGACAAGTCTCGACACATGCCACCACACTGTCTGAGGCTTCGGTAGTGCGGCGTTATTTCGAACAGGCGATGATTTATCCCGAATCAGCGCTAAAAAAGGGAATAAGGGGCAAGGTAACCGTTTCGCTCGATGTTATGCCTGATGGTGAGACCCGTAACTACAAAATAGAGCGTGGTACAGATCCAATGATTGAGGCTGAAGCTTTGCGACTGGCGATGCATCTGTTATGGAAACCTGCGATTGTTGCAGGCAATCCTGTTCCAACCAGAGAAACCATAACGATCGACTTTAATCCAAAAACCTATTTAAGGAAGAAAAAGGACAACAAAAATTATTCAGAATACGCAACACTCAATGCCTCAGCGCCTGAGCCAATATACAATCTGCGACAGTTGAGCGAATCTCCCCAGCCCATTTTGCCGGTGGGGTTCAAGTCGGTTAATTCATACATCATACACCTGATGAAATATCCTGAGATGGCTGCACGAAATAGCATCTCAGGAACCGTTGTGCTCGATTTTGTGATCGAGAAGAGTGGAATTGCCTCTAATATCAGAATCAGACAAAGCGTTGGCGGAGGCTGCGATCAGGAGGCCATCCGAATACTGGAGCAGTTGCGCTGGTTGCCCGCAAAAAAGGCCGGAGAACCCGCGCGCACCCATGCCGATCTTGAGATATCATTCCGACTGACTGAGCACCAGCAAAGATCAATACCCAACCAAAGAAGCACTGGTCTTTAATCAAAATAATCAAGAGCACTATGAAAACCGGAACAAAACTACTCGTTCTGTTAACG
>DAIOUP010000054.1:0-8728 GCA_036759465.1 Bacteroidales bacterium | reverse complement strand
ATACCCAGCTCGGCAATTTTGCGGTTGAGTACGGTGGTGGCGTCGAGATGCGAAAATGTGGTGGCCGGAGCGGGGTCGGTGAGGTCGTCGGCTGGCACGTAAACGGCCTGTACCGATGTGATTGAGCCTCGCTTGGTGGAGGTGATACGCTCCTGCATGATACCCATCTCGGTGGCCAGGGTGGGCTGATAACCTACGGCCGAGGGCATACGTCCCAGCAGGGCCGACACTTCGGAACCTGCCTGGGTGAAACGGAAGATGTTGTCGATGAAGAAAAGGATGTCGCGTCCGTCGGCTTCGTCTTCGCCATCGCGGAAATATTCGGCCATGGTGAGACCGCTCAGGGCCACACGTGCACGTGCTCCCGGGGGCTCGTTCATCTGGCCAAACACCAGCGTGGCCTGCGACTCCTTGAGCTGGTTGTAGTCAACCTTGCTCAGGTCCCAGCTGCCGGCTTCCATGCTGTGCAAAAATTCGGGGCCGTATTTGATTACGCCCGATTCAATCATTTCGCGCAGCAGGTCGTTGCCCTCGCGGGTGCGCTCGCCCACACCGGCAAACACCGACATACCCGAATATGTTTTGGCAATGTTGTTGATCAGCTCCATGATGATCACCGTTTTACCCACGCCGGCACCGCCAAACAGACCTACCTTACCACCTTTGGCATAGGGCTCAATGAGGTCGATTACCTTGATGCCGGTGTAGAGCACTTCCGATTGTGTGCTCAGGGTGTCGAACTTCGGGGGCTTGCGGTGAATGCTGCTGCGCTTTTTTGTAACAACAGGTTTCAGGCCATCAATGGGTTCGCCTATTACGTTGAAAAGGCGGCCTTTGACGTCGTCGCTGGCAGGCATCGAGATGGCCGTTCCCAGCGATTTTACTTCCATATTGCGGCGCAAACCGTCGGTCGAGTCCATGGCGATGGCGCGCACGGTGTTTTCTCCGATATCCTGCTGCACTTCGAGGATCAGTTTCTCACCGTTTTCGCGGGTAACCTCGAGGGCCTCATAAAGATTGGGTAATGTTACGCCGTGGTCGAAGCTTACGTCCACCACGGGACCGATAATTTGCGAAATGCGTCCTTTGGATTGTGTGCTCATCGAAAATAGCTTGGTCATTTTTGGAAAGTGCAAAAGTAGGTAATTGCAGCGGAATATTAAAAGGCAAATTGTCCCTTCTGACTATATTTCAGCCTGTTGTTAGTATTTTTTACAATCCTTTGAGAAATCTGCGCTCAAAAAGCAGCAGCCAAAGCACCCCTGTGGTGATGGAAGCATCGGCTATGTTGAACACGGGCCGAAAGAAGATGAAATAATCGTCGGGGCCAAAGATGAAACCGGGCATCCATGCGGGGGCTTGCGCCTTTTGGATCATAATGATGGGGAAGTAAAACATATCCACCACGTGGCCTTGAAGAAAACCGGCATAACCGCCTCCTTCGGGCATGAAGGTGGCCACGGTGTGCCAGCTGCTTTCGGAAAAGATGAGGCCGTAGAACATGCTGTCGATGATGTTGCCCAGCGCTCCGGCCAAAATGAGGGAAATTCCGAGCAAGGGACCGAAAGCGGTTTGCCTGCGCGTCAGTTTCCAGAGGTAGATGCCAATGGCGATGGCTGCCGCGATGCGGAAGAGGCTGAGGGCCAGTTTGCCCCACTCGCCGGCAAACTGCAGCCCGAAGGCCATGCCGGGGTTTTCGGTAAAATGAAGTACAAACCAGTTTCCGGCCACGTTTATTTCCTGGCCAATGGTCATGGTGAGCTTGATATAGAATTTAAGTGCCTGATCAATGAGCAGCACAAGAAAGATGATGAGAATGGGTTTTTTCATGCTATTTTAAGGCAATACAGTAAACTAAACCCCGGCCGTTGGCTGACCGGGGAGTTGAGTATCACATCTTTTTGAGGCCAACAATATCACTTGCTGCCCTGCTGAAGTTTGGCTTCGATGCTCAGTGTGGCGTGGGGCACAATGCGCAGGCGCTCTTTGGCGATGAGTTTACCTGTTGCGCGGCACACGCCGTAGGTTTTGTTTTCGATGCGGATGAGCGCATTTTCCAGATTTTGAATAAACTTCTGCTGACGGGCAGCCAAACGTCCGTTCTCTTCTTTCGAAAGCACCTGATAGCCTTCTTCGAGCACTTTAAAGGTGGGAGATGTATCGTTGGTGCCATTCTCACCATCAGCGGTGAGGGCTTCGGTAAGCAATTTCAGGTCGGCCCGGGCTTTTTCGAGCTTCTTTAATATGATTTCCTTGAATTCTTCCAGTTCCTCATCCGAGTAGCGGGTTCTGTTCACCTCGGCCTGCTCGATTTTTTCGTTCTCTTTCATTACGGTAAGTATTATGTTCCTTCAACTTTATGAACGCCGATTCATCACGTGAATCCGGTATAAATTTAAAGCATTTTAGAATACTTCGCTATAAAATTGGCAGCTTATCCTTCGATTTTCTGAATGGATATCCTGGCGCTGATATCGTCGGTGAGTTCGGTTTCGAAAACATCGCCGTCTTGCAGCTCCGATGTCCATTCAACTTTCGACAGGGTTTCGGTGCTCACATATTCGATGCATTCCTTCACCGCTTCGGCCAGCTCATGAGGTCCGTCGACGTTCAACACTATATGATCGGTAACTTCGAAGCCGCGATCCTTACGCAGGTTTTGTACACGGTTCACTAATTCGCGGGCCAGGCCTTCGCGATAGAGCTCAGGGCTGATGTTCATATCCAGCGCAACGGTGAGCCCATCGGCAGTGGCCACCGTCCAGCCCGGGATGTCTTCGGTGATGATTTCCACATCGGCCAGCTCCAGTTCCACCTGCTGATGCTCTATGTAGAGCAGCAGCCTGCCACTTTGTTCAAGCGTGCGGATATCGTATTGCGAAAGGCCAGCCAGCCTTACGGAAATGTCTTTCATCAGCTTGCCGTAGCGCGGCCCCAGCGTCTTGAAGTTGGGCTTTACCTTCTTGATCAGCACACTGTTGTCGGCTTCTAGATAAACGGCTTCCTTAACATTGACCTCCGATAGAATGAGGTTTTCCACGGCCTTGAGCTGCTGCTTCATTTTGTCGTCGGCCACCGGTATCATAATGGTTTCCAGAGGCTGACGTACCCTGATATTGGCTTTTTTTCGCAGCGACAGGATCATCGACGAGAAATGCTGTGCCATGGCCATGCGGTCTTCCAGGTCGGGATTGATGAGGGCTGCATTGGCTTTTGGGAAGTCGGTCATGTGCACCGACGGGGATGCGTTGCGCTTCGAAACCTCGTTGAGGTCGCGGTAGAGCTGTTCCGCGAAAAAGGGTGCGATGGGCGCAGCCAGCATGGCGATGGTTTCCAGACAAGTATAGAGGGTCTGATAGGCCGAGATTTTGTCGGCGCTGTATTGTCCTTTCCAAAAGCGGCGGCGCGAAAGCCGCACATACCAATTGCTTAGGTTTTCGTCCACAAAGTCCTGAATGGCTCTTCCGGCACGGGTTGGCTCGTACTGGGCATAAGCTTCGTCAACGGTTTTGATCAACGTATTGAGCGAGGAGAGTATCCAGCGGTCGATTTCGGGGCGCTCTTCGTGCGGTACTTCGGCTTCGCTGTGGTTGAAGCCGTCGATGTTGGCGTAGAGTGCAAAAAAGGCGTAGGTATTGTAGAGCGTTCCGAAAAATTTGCGACGCACTTCGTCGAGGCCGCTGAGGTCGAACTTCAGGTTGTCCCAGGGCTGCGAGTTGGTGATCATGTACCAGCGGGTGGCGTCGGGGCCGTATTTTTCGATGGTTTCGAAGGGGTCGACGGCGTTGCCCAGGCGTTTCGACATCTTATTGCCGTTTTTGTCGAGCACCAGTCCGTTGGAAACCACCGTTTTAAAGGCAACCGAGTCGAACAGCATTACGGCTATGGCATGCAGGGTAAAAAACCAGCCACGGGTTTGATCGACACCTTCGGCGATGAAGTCGGCCGGGAAATACCGGTGGAAATCTTCTGCAGCTTCGAACGGGTAGTGAAACTGAGCATAGGGCATGGCACCCGAGTCGAACCAAACGTCGATGAGGTCGGGCTCGCGGTACATGGGTTTGCCCGAGGGCGAGCGCAAAATCACGCGGTCAACATAAGGCCTGTGCAGGTCGAAAAGGTTGTAGTTGGCTTCGCTGTTGTCGCCTTCTGCAAAGGTTTCCAGCGGATTGCCGTCCATCAGCCCATGGGCCACCGATTCGGCTATGGCTTGTTTCAGTTCGGCTACGGAGCCTATGCAGCGTTGTTCGGTTTTGTCTTCGGTGGCCCAGATAGGCAGAGGCACACCCCAGAAACGCGAACGCGAGAGGTTCCAGTCCACTAAGTTTTCGAGCCAGTTGCCAAAGCGTCCTTCTCCGGTGGCTTTGGGTTTCCAGTTGATGCTGCCGTTGAGTTCGAGCATGCGTTGGCGGAAAGCCGTAGTGCGGATAAACCAGCTGTCGAGCGGATAGTAGAGCACGGGTTTGTCGGTGCGCCAGCAGTGAGGATAGCTGTGCACATATTTTTCGATACGGAAGGCCTTACCGTCTTTTTTGAGCATTACCGAAAGGTCCACGTCGAGGGTGGGGGCATCGGCAGCGAGTGTGGCATCGTATTCGTTCTTCACATAGCGGCCTGCATATTCGGAATAGGTTGCTGTGCTTACGTATTCCGCAACAAAAGCGGAGTCGAGGTCGTCGATGCGGTAGAAGCGGCCCTGCAGGTCAACCATGGGGCGTTTTTGTCCGTCGCGGTCAATGAGCAGGAGTGGTACGATGCCCGAGGCTTTGGCCACACGGTCGTCGTCGGCGCCAAAGGTGGGTGCTATGTGCACAATGCCGGTGCCATCGCCGGTGGTAACGAAGTCGCCGGTGATCACCCTGAAGGCGTCGCCCATGGGTTTTACCCAGGGGATGAGCTGGTGGTAGCGCAGGCCTTCGAGCCAGGCGCCTTTCACGGTTTGCAGGATGCTGTAGGGTATTTTCTTGTCGCCGGGCTTATAATCGTCGAAGCCGGTGTTGGCCATTTTTGCATCGAAATAGTTGGGCACCAGGTCGCTAGCCAAAATTACCCTTACAGCTTGACCGGTGTAGGGGTTGAAGGTTCGCACCAGGGCGTAGTCGATATCAGGTCCTACGGCCAGGGCAGTGTTGGAGGGCAGTGTCCAGGGTGTGGTGGTCCAGGCCAGAATGAAAGTGGGCAGTTCGGGCTGGGGCAGGGTGTTGAGCCGTTCGTCGGCATGCAGCGCAAACTGTGCTGTGATGGAAGTGTCTTTCACATCGCGGTAGCAGCCGGGCTGGTTGAGCTCGTGGGTGCTGAGGCCCGTTCCCGCCGCCGGCGAGTAAGGCTGAATAGTGTAGCCCTTGTAAAGCAGCCCCTTTTCGTAGAGTTTTGACAGGAGATGCCAGACGGTTTCGATGTATTTGTTGTCGAAGGTGATATAAGGGTTATCCAGATCCACCCAATAGCCCATCATGCGCGTGAGCTCGTCCCAGAGGTCTTTGTATTTCATCACCTCCGAGCGGCAGGCTTTGTTGTAGTCTTCTACGCTGATGGTTTTGCCGATATCTTCCTTGGTGATGCCCAGGCTTTTTTCTACGCCGATTTCAACGGGCAGCCCATGGGTGTCCCATCCGGCCTTGCGCTCCACAAACCTTCCTTTTTGTGTCTGGTAGCGACAGAAAATGTCTTTAATGGCACGCGCCATCACATGGTGTATGCCCGGCACACCATTGGCCGAAGGTGGTCCTTCGTAAAATACAAAAGGCTCGCCGTTTTTACGGTTTTCGAGCGACTTACGGAATATGTCGTTTTCTTCCCACCAGGCGCGCATATCCTTGCCAGTCTGGTTGAGGTCGAGTTGGCGGTATTCTCTGTATTTCAGCGTCATCGGCTGTCAGGTTTTAGCTGGATAGGTTTGCGGAAATTGGCTGCAAATGTATGAAAAAAGCCTGTTTCCGGGCTTTGGTAAATGCGCGGGAAGGCTTTATTGAAGCAATGTTAAAGTTAGCGGATGCGCTTGAGCATGCTGATTTCGGCAGGCGTGAGGAAACGCCAGTGTCCGCGACCCAGTTTGAGCTTTGTTAGTCCCGCAAAAACTGCCCTGTCGAGCTTTACCACTTCGTAGCCGAGGTGTTCAAAAAGTCTTCTGACCACGCGGTTTCGGCCCGAATGGAGCTCTATACCCACCTGTTTATGGCTTTCATCCTCAGCCACATAGTCAACGGCATCCACCTGAACCACTCCATCCTCCAGTTCAACTCCTTCAGTAATTTTTCTCAGGTCGTTGCGGGTTAGGGGTTTATCAAGCCACACATGGTAAAGCTTTGAGGCGCCATGCGAAGGGTGGGTTAGTATTTTGGCCAGATCGCCGTCGTTGGTGAGCAGAAGCAGTCCCGTGGTATTGCGGTCGAGACGACCAACCGGGTAGATACGCTCTTCGCAGGCTCCCTGAACAAGTTCCATCACGGTTTTGCGCTCGTAAGGATCGTCGGAAGTGGTGATATAACCTTTGGGTTTGTTGAGCAGTACATAGCGCAACTTTTCGCGACGAATCACCTGTCCTTCAAATTCCACTTTGTCGTTGATATTTACCCTGCTGCCCAGCTCGGTAACGATCTGGTCGTTCACTTTTACCACTCCGGCCTGAATATATTTATCGGCGTCGCGGCGTGAGCAAATGCCGGCATCGGCCAGGTATTTGTTGAGCCTGATAAAGCCCGATTTGTCCCTGCGCTCCATCCCTTCGGTTAGCGGCTTGTTTTTGGAAGGTCTGTTTTTTGGCCCGCCAAAGCTGCCCGATTTTCCATAACGATTGCCTGAAGGACCGTCGCCGAATTTCCGCTCTCTCTTCCCGGCCGGCGAATCTGTTCTTCTTTCTTCGGTTTCCAATCTGGAGGGTCTTGGTCCGGTAGTTTTATTAAATCTGCCGTATTGCTTGTGGGCGCCGCTTTCGTTTGCATTGCCGTAGCCTTCGGATCTGGGTCTTGCACCGGTTCTGCCTGATGAGGAGAACGGTTTTCCGGCTGGTCTGTCCGCAGGTTTTCCTGTCGGACGATCGGTGCCGAAGCCTGGTTTTCCGACAGGCCGTTCCGTACGTTTTCCGGCAGGCCGTTCAGCGTTGTAGCCAGTTTCTCCGAAGGATGAGAATCTTTTTCCGGCCGGACGCTCCGACCTGTTTCCTGCAGCGCGTTCGCCTCCGAAACCAGATTTGCGACCTGGTTTTGACCTGTTGTCTTCTCTGGGCCGGTCGTCACCGCTGCGCGTATTGCGACGGGGTCTTTCGGATTGTTGCTTTTTCGATGCCTCAATCTCAGCCCGTTTGGCTTCGCCGGGTATGCGTGGTCTTCTTTCGCCCGGTAGACGGCCGGAGTTTTGTTTTGCGCTCATTTTCAGCTTTTTTGGCCGGCAAAGATACGAAAAAAGCGGGTCACAAATTAATTGGGATTTCGAAATCCCGTAATAAGCCGAAATGATCGATTTCGAAAATGGATTTAGATGCTTGCGGTTTAGTAAAGCATTGATGATGCGACCGGCAAACAAATTGCTTTATTGCTTGATTTTGCCCTATGAATTACGTAATTTTATTTTGCCTAAGGCCAACATGGTTTGGCGCGAAGAGAAAACTCAAGCGATTATCATAAAGTAAATCAATATATGGACGACAACAATTCCACCCCTTTAACAGAAGCTGTCAAGGAGAATTTTGTGGTGATACGCAACCTCTCCTATAGCCGTGCCCTGCTGCTCAAGATGAGGCTGGAGATGGAGGGGGTGCAAAGCTATATCACCCATATTCACCAGCCGGAAATAGGGGTTGACCTTAATATTCCGGAGGCCGATGCATCGAAGGCGTATCAGCTGCTCGACGAGCTAAAGCATGCTGCCGGGTCGGAAAAGGAGGCTGTGGTGAAAAAGATGCGTGGCCTGAGACGCATCCTTGTGCCGGTTGATTTTTCGGAACTCAGCATCAAGGCCGCGCACTATGCACTTGAGCTCGCCCGAACCCTCAAAGCCGAGGTCATGCTGCTGAATGTGTGGTTCAATTCGGCAAATCAGGGTTTTGTTTTCAACGAAATGTTTGCTTTTCAGCTCAATGTGGAGGAGCTGCTGCGCGAGCAGGAACAGGAGGCTCAGGCACAGATAGAAGACCTCGCCACCGAGCTTCGCAAGCGTGTGCGCGACGAAAAAATGAGGGGCGTAAAAGTTGATTACGATCTGGTGAGGGGAGGCCCAGTGGAAAGCATTCTCGCCTATGTGCAGGACTATCAGCCCGGAACACTGGTGATGGGCACCCATGGCAAGCGGCGCGAAAGACTTGCGCTGCTCGGAAGCACTACGGCAAAGGTTATCGAAAAGTGTCCGGTACCTGTAATCGCTGTCCCATGGGGTTACGACACGGCCAACTTCAGAACGCCGCGCCATGTGGCCTACCTCACCCGATTCGACGAAAACGATATGCAGGCCATTCACCGTCTGGTGGCCTTTGTCAGGCCTTTCAACGTGAAGGTTTATTGTGTGCATCTGCATCCCGAAGACAGCCTCAAACTCGACAGTTTGCGCATGAAAAAACTCAAGGATCACTTTGCTGAAGCCATCACCGACGTAGAGATTGAGTGCGGACTGATCGAAACTGAGGATGCCGTGGAAGGCCTGCTCGATTTTGTCAGGGAAAAGCAAATAGACGTGCTTGCCCTCATTTCGCGCAAGCGCAACATCATCGAACAGTTGCTCAAGCCGAGCCTTACGC
>DAIOUP010000053.1:0-8767 GCA_036759465.1 Bacteroidales bacterium | reverse complement strand
AAATGGACCTGATCAACAAATCGTTCGATCAGCTTTTTGGGGTCATCGCCATCGTCGGCTGGATCATCGGGGGCTTTTCGCTGCTGGTGGGTGGCTTTGGCATTGCCAACATTATGTTTGTTTCCGTAAAGGAACGCACCAGCCAGATTGGAATCCAAAAGGCCCTGGGCGCCAAGAACTATTTCATCCTTGTCCAATTTTTGCTCGAAGCGGTATTTCTTGCCGTGATGGGCGGTATTGTGGGCCTGGCCATCGTTTTTCTGCTCGCTCTGGGCGTTAGCTCGGCAACCAGCTTTACCCTCACGCTCTCGCTTCAGAATATTCTTCTCGGATTGTTCGTTTCCGGATTTATAGGTCTGCTCTCTGGCTTTCTGCCTGCCTGGTCGGCATCGCGCCTCGATCCGGTTGAAGCCATGCGTTCGAACTTTTAACCGCATCGATTCGTTTAATTCTAAAAACAACCCCTTATTGGCAGCATGTTTGCAGCCAGCCAGGCTGGTCGAAAATTTGTTGCACAGGGGCGGTTTATCCTTATATTTACAAATTCATAAGCGCGAGGCATGGACAACCGGTGGGTACTGAAGCAACAAGGTGATAGTGAGGTCGTAAGAAGGCTTGCAGAGGTGCTGTCTGTTGATACAAACATCGCCAATCTGCTCGCACAACGGGAGATTACATCGTTTGATGAGGCTAAATCCTTCTTCCGGCCCGACTTCGATCAGCTTCACGACCCGTACCTGATGAAGGATATGGACAAGGCGGTCGAGCGCATCATCCATGCCATCCAGAAAAACGAGAAAGTGCTGATTTACGGGGATTACGATGTGGACGGAACCACCTCGGTAGCCCTGATTTACACATACCTGAAGAAGTATTTCAAAAAACGCATTGCCTTTTACATCCCCGACCGTTACGACGAAGGTTACGGCATTTCATATAAAGGCATCGACTACGCCGCTGAAAACGGGTTCAACCTGGTGGTGGCGCTCGACTGCGGTATCAAGGCTGTAGAAAAGATCCGTTACGCCTCGGAGAAGCAGGTAGATTTTATTATTTGCGACCACCACCGGCCGGGCGATGAGCTGCCGGCGGCCGTTGCTGTGCTCGACACCAAACGCCCCGATTGCTCCTATCCATTCAAAGAACTGAGCGGTTGCGGCGTGGGCTTTAAGCTACTTTCGGCTTTGTCGACCGAGCTTGGCGAACCTTTCGAAGCCATCACCAGTTTGCTTGATCTTGTGGCCATCAGCATAGCCGCCGACATTGTGCCCATCACCGGCGAAAACCGCGTGCTCGCCTATTATGGACTTAAGCTGCTCAACTCCCAACCACGCCCGGGCATCGAGGCAGTGCTTCGTTTTGCCCAGGTGAGCCGGCGCGAGGAGGAAAACGGCGCCAATGGGCCATATTTCAACCGCGAACTGACTATCAGCGATCTGGTGTTTCTCATCGGGCCGCGTATCAATGCTGCAGGCCGCATCGAAAGGGCCAGCGACTCGGTGAGGCTGCTGTTGGCCGATAAAATGAGTCATGCCGAAAAGCTCGCCTCGGCCATCAACGACCTTAACAACGAAAGGCGCAGCCTCGACAACCAGATCACCGAAGAGGCCCTGAACATGATTGTTGAAAACCCGGGCCTGCAGACCTCTAAAACCACAGTGCTTTTCAACGAAAACTGGCATAAAGGCGTAATAGGCATCGTGGCCTCAAGGTTGACCGATACGTATTACAGACCCACGATCATCCTTACACGATCGAACAACCTGGTAACAGGATCAGCCAGATCGATCAAGCACTTTGATGTTTACGACGCCATTGATCATTGTTCCGACCTGCTTGAGCACTTTGGCGGTCATAAGTATGCCGCAGGCCTTTCGCTCAAGCCTGAAAACCTCGAAAAATTCAGGGAACGATTCAACGCCTATGTGAGCAGTGTGATCGAAGACCATATGCTGGTGCCTGAGATCGAAATCGACATTGCAATGAACCTGACTGATATTAGCCCGAAATTCATGCGCATCCTGAAGCAGTTTGCGCCTTTTGGTCCCGGCAATATGTCGCCCATCTTCCGCACCGATGGTGTTGTGGACACCGGACGGTCGCGCATCGTAGGCAAGAATCACATCAAACTGGAAATCTTTCAGCCCTCGACACGCTCCGAAGTCTATTCAGGGATTGCATTCCAGCAGGGGCATCATTTCGATGCCATCAGGACCGGGCAACCTTTCAGCATCTGCTACCACCTCGAGGAAAACGAGTGGATGGGCAAATCGTACCTTCAGCTTAATGTGAAAGACATTAAACCTCTTGATCAATAACGCTTTCGGCTTTATCAATCTTTCTGAGCTGCCAGCCGAACCATACTAGAAGCACTCCGGCAAACAAGGAAACGATTCCGCTCAGAATTACGACAGCCTTGGCGAAAGCAAAAGGATTTATCAGCAACAGCAGCCCAAACAACAGGGTTAGTAAAGCATTGGTCAAACCCAGATTCTTGCCTTCGAAGCGGTTGCCAAGGTTGACCAGCACAATCAGCTGAAACACCCCGGCCACCAGGGCCAATATCCCGATTACCGTAACAAAAAGGCTAAGGGTTTGCCGGGTGTAAACCATGATGGTAGCACCGGCGGCAAGGTAAAGCACTGCCTGCAGCATGAGCAGCTTCCAAGGCATTTTTTCGCGTATGCGGTTGATGGTTACCACAAGCACCACAAGCCCGAAGAGCAGAATGGCAAGTCCGGCATACCAGGCGATGGCCTCCACAGTTTGGACCGGGAGGAAAAGCGCTAAAAATCCGTAAATCAAGGCAATAATGCCGTTAAGGAGATAAATCCACCAGTTGCGTACAAGAATATTCATAGGATAAATGTGTTGCGGTTGACTGAAGCAAAGCTAACAAAACTTGCATCAGCAAAGTACAAAACTGAAGCGCATGTATTTTGGTCAGATATAATCGAGCACCACGCGTACGATGACAAACAGGCCAAACCCAATCAGTCCGATGCCTGCAACACGGTTGAGATGATGAATCTTGGATGGTGTTAGTAGTCGTTTGATGTTGTAGGCGCCATAGGCTTTTAGCAGGTCGGTAACCAGCACGGTTAGCAAGGTGCCCGAAAAAAACCACCTCAATTCTTTTTCATGGCCGCCGTAGCGGGCCGAAATGCCCACTACCACGCCTATCCAAAAAATCCAGACAAAGGGATTTATAATGTTCATTACAAATCCTTTGGCAAAATAGGTGAACAGCCGGGGTTGCTGCACCGGCACCAGCACCTCGTCGTTTTCGCCAGTGGTTTGCATCGGTTTGCGGTTATAGGTAACCAGACCGAAAATAATCAGTATCACGCCGCTGGCAATCCCAAACCAAAGCTGATTGCTTGGTTCGGTGATGATTTGAACAGCGCCCACAAGGCAAAGGAATACCATGAGCACATCACAGAGGAAGATACCAAAGGCCAGAATGGCCGCCGGTAAAAGACCGCGATGTATACTGGTTTGCACCAGCGCGAAAAACGCAGGCCCCAAACCAAAAAATGTAGCCAGAGTGAGCCCAAGAAGGATTCCTTCGCCTATGATTGCCCCCATAATGTTCTGGTAGGGTGTTGTGAATTAGTGCGAAGAAAGGCCTTTGGAACGGAGATAATCAACCCATTGTTCGTGACGCTGACCTTTGAGCACCCTCGGAAACTTATTAGCGCTGCCCTCTTTGCCGAGCATTTTCATGTAATCATAAAAAACCTGGGATGGCAAAACCTCACAGAAAACATCGGTAATGGCTTCGGTGCGCTCAACCATGTAGTCGTCATTGAGCTTGCACAGGTATTCATCTATCTTGCTGGCAGCCAGTTTGGGGTCAATAGTTTGATCGGTACCCAGATACCAGCGGTGAGCAAACATCGAACCATGCCGGAAACCCGTCACGGTAAACTCCTTGACGACGATATTGAACTCATCCTGTAGCATTTCGATGGCGCGCGACATATTCTCGACCGAAAGATGCTCCCCGGCAAGGCTGAGGAATTGTTTGGTGCGGCCGGTGATAATCAGCTCGCAGTTGCGTGCATCGGTAAACTTGATGGTGTCGCCGATGAGGTAGCGCCATGCGCCGGCATTGGTCGAAAGCAAAAGGGCATACTCCACATCGTTCTCTACTTCGCCCAGATGCAGGGCTTCGGGGTTTTCGCGCAAATTGCCTTCGTCGTCGAAGTTTTTCCCGTTGAATGGGATGAATTCGTAGTAAATACCATTATCGACAATCAGCTGCATAATGCGCCTGTCGAGTCGTGTCTGATAGGCAATATAGCCTTCCGAAGCCAGATAGCTCTCGGAGTAGATTACAGGCTTGCCAAAGAGTTTTTCAAAACTCTTTTCGTAGGGCGCAAACGAAACGCCACTGTGTACATAGACGGTGAGGTTGGGCCAGATATCGTGAATGGTATTGAGCTTGTACTCTTCGATAATGCGCTCGATCAGGATTTGTACCCATGCCGGCACACCAACAATAACCCCTATGTCCCAACTCGGAGCTTTTTTAACCAGCTCGTTGAGCTTGGTGGCCCAGTCGGATGTGCGCGAAATACGACGGCCCGGCTTGTAGAAATGCTCGAACCAGAAAGGAATGTTAGCTGCAGTAATGCCCGAAAGATCGCCGGCAAAATAGGTGCCGTTGAATTGCAGATGGGTGCTGCCACCGATCATCAGCATGCCTTTCTCGTAGAAATGCGTAGGGAAATTGTATTTGGCAGACGAAACCAGCTGTCGAATGCTGGCCTTTTTGATGCTGTTGAGCATTTCCTGAGTTATGGGAATATGCTTGCTCGAGGCCTCGGAAGTACCCGAACTGAGCGCAAAATATTTTACCCTGCCGGGCCAGCTTACGTACGACTCTCCGTTGAGTGCCCTGTACCACCACTGCTTATACATGCTGTTGTAGTCGAAGACAGGCACCGCATTTCGAAAAGCAGAAGCCAGATCACGGCTTTCCAGTATATCCTCAAATCCATAATGCTCTCCAAAAGCTGTAAACTGTGCCTTTCGTAAAAGCTTGCGCAGTTCCTTCTTCTGGGCATCAACAGGCTTCAGCCGGCTGATCTTCATTTCTACCGGCATATGCCGAAGCTCGTAAGCCTTTTTTATTAAAGCACCAAGTATTGGCATTTTGTTCTGGTTTTCATTAAGCCGTGCAAAAATATAAAAAAGTGAATGGTTTGTAACTTGACAGCCATGAGGGTGAAGGATTGGATGACTACTCCTTCTCTACTGGTTTCTGTGAGTTTTTCGGCATTCTGGTCAATCAGGTTATTGAGTTGCGCAAGTGTTTCATCAAATACCAACTCAACTCACCATCATCGCAAGTATCGCTTCCGCATTCAGGCTTAAACTCATTTTTTGCCAATGCTTGTAAAATTGCATTGCCTCCTTATATTTGCCAGACAAAAGCAACCTTTATGAAACTGAAAACCAATCTTATTGCCCTCTTTCTGATTCTTTCGGTTCAGCTGGGTATGGCTCAGGAAGCCAACGAAACCAACAAAGAAGCCTCAACGAAAGTTAAAACGGGATGGACCTTCGGTGCGCTGCCGGCCGTTTCCTACGATACCGACCTTGGGTTTCAATACGGAGCGCTTGTCAATCTGTTTTATTTTGGCGATGGCAGCACCTACCCCAAATACATGCATTCGGTGTATGCCGAGGTGTCGCGCTATACCAAAGGCAGTGGTATAAACCGGTTTTTTATTGATTCCGAGCATCTTATCCCAAAAATCCGCACAACTGTAGATGTGAGCTATCTTACTGAGAAAGCACTCGACTTTTACGGTTTTAACGGTTATGAAGCCGTTTTTAATAAAGAATGGCAAACTACAGATGATCCAGCCTACATCAGCCGAATGTTTTACCGCCATGAGCGCAATACCTTCAAAGCAACGGCCGACTTTCAGGGCAAGCTCGGCGACAGCAAGTTTCGCTGGGTGGTGGGCGCCGGGATACTCAACCATAAAATTGGTCCGGTTGATATCGCACGCCTGAACAAGGGCAAGGACCCGGCCGACCAATTGCCCGATGTGCCCGGGCTGTATCAAAAATATGTGGACTGGGGCGTTATCAAAGCCAACGAGAAGGACGGCGGATGGGCCAATCACCTCAAGGTTGGTTTGGTTTACGACACCCGCGATTTCGAGCCTAACCCCATGAAAGGCATGTGGTCGGAAGTGGTGCTCCTTAGTGCACCTTCATTCCTCGGCAACGGCGATTTCGGATTCACGAAGTTCTCGGCAACACACCGCCAGTATTTTACACTCGTTGAAGACAAGCTTTCGTTTGTTTACCGTATCAACTATCAGGGTACCATTGCCGGAAAAGCCCCCTTCTTCATCCAGCCTTATGTGATTAACTCGTTCAACAACAGCTCGAACATCGACGGGCTGGGCGGATCGAAATCGCTGCGCGGCGTGGTTCGCAACCGCGTGGTAGGCGACGGCGCTGCCTTTGCCAATGCCGAATTCCGCTGGAAGGTATTCCGCACGAATATCCTCAACCAGAACTTCTATCTCGGCCTCAACGTTTTTGGCGATGCAGGCCGCGTGGTGCAGAAAATGGACCTCGACCTTTCGGGAGTGCCAAACACCCTTGTTATTGGTGGTAAAACCTACAACAAATCGGAGTTTTTCAGCGGCGAGGATGAAGGTTTTCACAGCACGGCAGGCGCAGGCCTAGGTTTTGTGCTCAACGAAAACTTCATCGTAGCGGTTGACTATGGCCGCGCCCTCGACAAACGCGATGGCAAAGGCGGTATGTATATCGGCCTTAACTACCTGTTTTAAAATTAATTGTAACATAGAAAAAAGGCTGCCGGTCGCTGGCAGCCTTTTTTTGTGCGGCAGGTCTTGTTTTTGGCCGGTACTATCTCCTTAAGCCTCAATCCTCACGCCACAATTCCAGCACAATATTTCAATTCTTGAATCTTTGAATTTTAATTCTTCAGGTGCTTGTCGAGGAAACGCTCCATAGCCCTGTAAAAGTCGAAGCGGTTTTCCTCGTTGCGGAATCCGTGGCCTTCATTTTCCTTAACCATATATTCGACGTCAACACCGCGCTTGCGTAGGGCTTCGACAATCTGATCCGATTCGGCTATGTTCACACGCGGGTCTTTGGCGCCTTGTGCCACAAACAGCGGTGCCAGTATGCGGTCGGCATTGAGGGCCGGTGAGGTGGCTTCGAACTGTGCCTTATCTTTTTCGGGATTGCCCACCATTTCGTACATCATGTCGAGCATGGGTTTCCAGTAGGGCGGGATGGTTTTCATAAAAGTGAACAGGTTCGACACGCCTACATAATCCACACCTGCTGCATAAAGCAGGGGATCGGCCACCAGACCCTGCAATGTGGCATAGCCACCGTAGCTGGCGCCATAAATGGCAATGCGCCTGGGATCGGCAATACCCTGAAGGATAAGCCAGTAAACGCCGTCAGTGATATCTGTCTGCATGCTGAGGCCCCACTGGCGGAAACCGGCTTCCAGGAAAGCACGACCGTAGCCCGTCGAACCGCGGAAATTCATCTGCAACACAGCATAGCCTCTGTTAGCCAAAAACTGCACTTCGGGGTTAAAGCCCCAGTTGTCGCGCGCCCATGGACCACCGTGCGGATTGACCACCACCGGAAGATTTTTTGGTTCAACACCTTTGGGGAGCGTCAGATAGCCATGGATGATGAAACCATCGCGGGCACGGTAGCTTACCGGTTTAATCTCGGCCATGTGATCTTCGTTGAGCCAGGGGCTCACTTCCTGTATTTTGGTCAGCTTGTCCTTGTTGCTGTCGTAAGTGTAATACGAGCCAAGCGAGCGGTCGCTGTAGGTGCGCACAATGTAAACGGTTTCGCTTTTGTCGCTGGCCGAAAGCGAAATTTCGTAGCCGGGCAGTAATTGCTCCAGACGCTGGAAAAGCTTTTTAGTCTGATCATCGAAAAAATGGCGCTCACGCTTCCACGAAACGAAGCTGGCTGCGGTAATCACCTTGCGTTTGCGCGAATAGCTGATACTGCTGAGGTCGTAGGTATCGTTCTGATAAAGAACCTCCGTTTCCGTAGCCGTTTCGGGGTCGAAAACCACGGCTACCGATTTATCACGTCCGAGGTTGGAGGTGGCATACAGTTTTTTGTTGTCGAAAGTGAAAAAGGCCGGGCTCACCGATTCTTTAAAGCTTGTGGTGAGTATAGGCCTGAACTCCTGCGACTCGTCGCTGCGGTAGAGCAACTGGGTGTTAACCCCATCGACGATGGCCGTGGCTACGCGCAGCTTACCTTCGTGGTCGGTCATCCAGCCCTGAATATTGCCCGGGTTTTCGGCCAGCATAGTCATCTCGCCGGTTACGATGTTCAGCCTGTAAGGATCGAACACCATTGGGCTGCGCTTATTCAGTCCTACGATAACAAAGTCGGGCTGATCTTCGAGGTCGTCGATAATTTGTGTGCGTACTTTTTCGAAGCAGGTGAGGCAGCGGGGATTCTTACCGTTGAGGTCAACACCGTAAAGAGCAAAGTTTTCGTCGCCACCATTGTCCTTCAGATAGAGTAGGCGTTTGTTATTGGCCCAGAAATATCCTGCAATATCGCGATCGGTTTCCGAGGTCAGGCGCGTTACCTTATTACTTCCCACGGCCTGAACATGGATATTCATGCGATTTTCGTAAGGCGCAAGAAACGAGATAAACTTTCCGTCGGGGCTGATATCGAAGGATGTACGCTCAGGATTGCGGAAAAAGTC
>DAIOUP010000052.1:0-8775 GCA_036759465.1 Bacteroidales bacterium | reverse complement strand
GGGAAGGGTTGTTGATATTGTTATCATGGTTGTTATTGTTGTCCACGTTCTGAGTTTTATTAGCTGGTTTGCTGCTCACGACTCCATTTCACCATGGCGCTTCAGGTTTGATGCTGTCCACTGTCCACTGTTCTGAACCCGCGACCCGTAACCGGCAACTAACTTCCATTCTCCCGTCCCTCCTTAAAGCCAGCACCTTTTCTCCCTATCTTTGCGCCATGACGCAAGATTTTGAAGGTGGTGTCCTGCTGCTTATTGACAAGCCTGAAGACTGGACTTCGTTCGATGTGGTCAACTACATTCGCATACAGATTAAGCGCAATCTGGGCATTGCACGCATCAAGGTTGGTCATGCCGGCACGCTCGACCCGCTGGCCACAGGGCTTTTGCTCGTGTGCACCGGAAAGATGACGCGTCAGATACAACAGCTTCAGGATCAGGATAAAGAATATACCGGAACGATTCGTCTGGGTATTACCACCCCTTCTTACGACTTTGAAACAGAACCCGACAGTGAGAGCCCCTGGCAACACATAATCAACGAGGATATACTAAGTGTGCTACCATCTTTCACTGGTGAAATTATGCAGGTACCACCGGTTTTTTCGGCCATCAAGGTTGACGGAAAACGGGCATTCGAGGCGGCCAGACGAAACCGCAGCATGACGCTTGAGGCCCGTAAAGTAAACATCAGTTCATTCGAAATCACAGCATTCAACCTTCCGGATTTCCATTTTCGGGTACGCTGCAGTAAAGGCACCTATATACGCAGTTTGGCGCACGATATTGGACAAGCTCTCGGAACAGGTGCAGTATTGACCGCTCTACGCCGGACGGCCATAGGGCAATATCATGTAGATGAAGCCATTACCCCCGCCGATTTTAAGCTTCATCTGGAGTCGGCCGCAGGTTAAAAAAGCTTAAACACGGGGCTTCAATCCTATTCAACAAGCACTTACATTGCCCGATGGCTTGACAAGGCCTCGTTCTTGGGCTACCTTTGCAAACCCTACCTTTTTTCGTTGCTTAAACGGACCGGAGGATTTTTAGGAAATCAAGTTGGAAATTAACAGGTTAAGCAAATGAAACTATCCCAATTCAGGTACAACCTACCCTCAAACCTTATTGCAAGCTATCCACCAAAAAACCGTGACGAATCCAGGCTTATGGTGCTCAACCGCAAGGAACAGACCATCGAGCACAGGATTTTTAAGGACATCGTGGAATATTTTAAGGATGGCGACGTACTTGTGCTCAACAACACCAAGGTTTTTCCCGCACGCCTCTATGGCGAAAAGGAAAAAACCGGAGCTAAAATCGAAGTATTTCTGCTGCGCGAACTCAACCGCGAAAGCAGGCTATGGGACGTATTGGTCGACCCGGCCCGTAAAATCCGTATTGGTAACAAGCTCTATTTTGGCGACAATGATGATCTGGTGGCGGAGGTAATCGATAACACCACTTCGCGTGGCCGTACCCTCAGGTTTTTATTCGACGGGCCTTACGAAGAATTTAAGAAAACCATCTATTCCCTTGGCGAAACCCCGCTGCCCAAGGTGCACGAACGTCCTGTTGAGCCCCTCGATGCCGAACGCTACCAAACCATTTTTGCCAAGCACGAAGGCGCCATTGCCGCCCCCACTGCAGGTTTGCACTTCAGCCGCGAATTGCTCAAACGCCTCGAACTCATCGGGCTCAACTTCGCCGAAATCACCCTGCATACCGGGATGGGCAATTTCAGGCCTATAGAGGTGGAAGACCTGACCAAGCATAAGATGGACTCCGAAGAGATGTTTATTGACGAGGAAAACGCTTTCATCATCAATGAAGCAAAAGCCCGTGGCAATGCAATTATTGCCGTTGGCACAACTTCGATGAAGGCACTTGAGAGCGCAATGACCATCCCCGGACGCATTAAGCCCTACAAGGGTTGGACAAATAAATTCATCTTCCCACCCTACGATTTTGGCGTGGCAGATGCCATGGTGACCAATTTCCACCTGCCCAAGTCGCCCATGCTTATGCAGGTTTCGGCTTTCGGCGGTTACGACTTCATCATGAAAGCCTACAAGGAAGCCGTTAATATGAAGTACCGCTTCTTTACATACGGCGACGCAATGCTTATTATTTGATTTTGAATTTGTTAAACATATGAGCCGGGTTGAACAATCCGGCTCTTTTTTAAAATTAGGGCATGAACCATTTAGTACGCTGCGATTGGGCCGAAGTGCATCCGCTAATGCAGGATTATCACGACAACGAATGGGGTGTGCCGGTGCACGACGATCGGAAGCTGTTCGAGTTTTTGGTGCTCGACGCTTTTCAGGCTGGCCTGAGCTGGCTTACTGTGCTTAAAAAGCGGGAAGCTTTCCGGGAGGCTTTTGACCATTTCGATGCCGAAAGTATTGCCAGATACGATGAATATAAAGTGGAAGTATTGATGCAGAATGCAGGCATCATTCGCAACCGGCTGAAAATCAATGGCACTATTCGCAACGCCCGCGCCTTTTTGAAAATCAGGCAGCAATATGGCTGTTTCGACCAGTTCATCTGGCAATTCACAGATCACAAAACCCTTGTGAACCATTTCAACAACGTTAAGGAAATTCCCTCGCGCAGCCCTGAATCGGATGCAATGAGCAAAGCGCTTGTAAAAGAAGGCTTTACCTTTGTTGGAAGCACCATTTGCTACGCTTTCATGCAGGCCTCCGGTATGGTCAACGACCACCTGACCGGGTGTTTCAGGCATGAAGCGCTTAGATAAACCGACTTCCGCCAACCGTCAAGGTCACTCTGAATTATTTGCAAATCATAGATATAAAGGACAATTTGCTATATTGTAATTTTATTTATACAAATTTACCTATATTTGTAAATATTTTTTTACATAATGAAAAGAAGGCTGTTGTTTCATACCATCGTTAAGCAACTTCAACACAAAAACGCGCTGGTTATCACTGGTATGCGGCAAGTGGGTAAGACCACACTTATGAAGCAGCTGTATGACGAATGGACGGGGCCGAAGCTGTGGTTCGACTTTGACAATCCATTGGATATGATGGTCTTCGAGAACCCCGATTACAGGGCTATTTTCGAAAATCTGAGAATCAAGGCAGGAGTTTCGAAGAGCGAGCGAATTCTCGTTTGCATTGATGAGATTCAAAATATGCCCGAAATCACGCGAATAATCAAATTTCTGATTGACCACAGCGGTGTAAAATTCATCCTTACCGGCTCATCAAATTTTTACCTGCGCAATTTATTTCCCGAATCGCTGAGTGGCAGAAAGTTTCTATACCATCTTCCGGTTCTATCTTATAAAGAATATCTGTATTTCAATGATAAACTGGACTCTGAAGCGATTGAGCCACAGACCGAAGCGCTTGTAACAGCAAAAAAGGGGGCCGAAGCATACAGATATAGGGAGCTTTTCGATTCCTATCTGAAATACGGAGGATTTCCGGAGGTGGCAATGACACCTAACCCTGAAACCAAACTTTTAGTAATCAGAAACATATTCTCATCATTTTTCGAAAAGGGTGTCAGGGTTTTTGATGAGTTCAGAGAGGTGCGCGAGCTGCGCAACCTTATATTACTATTGGTACCGCGAAATGGCGGACTAATTGATGTTTCGCGTCTTTCGGCAGAATTGGGTGTAAACAGGGTAAAAATCTACAGCTATCTCGAATTGCTCGAAGGCACCTTTTTTTTAAAACTGTTGCCGCGCTTTACAGGAAGCATTGACAGGCAGGTAGCCGGAGGAAAAAAAGTATATTTCGCCGATACGGGATTGCTCAATTTGGCAGGAAATGTTACCGACGGTCAACTGCTTGAAGTGGCTGTTTATAATGCACTTATGTCTTATGGCCAGCTCTCATTCTACAACAAACGCAATACTGCTGAACTGGATTTTATACTTAACGGCGAAACAGGTTTTGAGGTTAAACAGACTGCAACCCCGCACGATCTTGTGCGTGTTCGCAAACTCGGAAGTGCACTTGGGCTAAAACAAACCAGACTTATTAGCGGTAATATTACTGATCTTGAGGATGTTATTTACCCATGGCATCTTTGAGTGCATTTTCGGCTGCATTTACCGCCTGTTGCATCAATCAGTATAATTCGACCATACGTGAAGTTACACCCGGCAGCAATCAATACGTTTGCAAGGACTGAGAATCTTACCCCATTTTTTTACCTTTGCGCCCATGAATCAGGACGATTTTTTCAAAAAACTAACAGCCCATGCCAAGGAGTATGGGTTTGTGTTTCCGTCGAGTGAAATTTACGACGGGCTGAGTGCCGTTTATGATTACGGCCAGAATGGTGTTGAGCTGAAGAACAACATTCGTAACTACTGGTGGAAAGCCATGGTGCAGCATCACGAAAATATTGTGGGCATTGATGCTGCCATCTTCATGCACCCTACAACCTGGAAAGCTTCGGGCCATGTGGACGCCTTCAACGACCCGCTGGTTGACAATAAGGACTCGAAAAAGCGCTATCGTGCCGATGTGCTTGTGGAAGAGCACGTTTCGAAACTTGAAGACAAGATATCCAAGGAAGTGGAAAAAGCCCGCAAGCGTTTTGGCGAGAGCTTCAATGAGCAGCAGTTTGTAACCACAAATACCAGGGTACTGGAGATCAGTCAGCAAATCGATGATGCCAAACGCCGTCTTTACGGATCAATGGAAAGCGGCGATATGGCGGCCATTAAGCAGCTCATCGAAGATCTTGGCATCGTTTGTCCCATTTCGGGTACGCGCAACTGGACCGATGTGCGTCAGTTCAACCTGATGTTCTCCACCCAGATGGGTTCCACTGCTGAGGGAGCGAACGAAATTTATCTGCGCCCCGAAACCGCACAGGGCATCTTTGTGAACTACCTGAACGTGCAAAAAACCGGCAGGATGAAGATACCCTTCGGCATAGCCCAAACCGGCAAAGCCTTCCGCAACGAGATTGTGGCCCGACAGTTCATCTTCCGTATGCGCGAATTCGAGCAGATGGAAATGCAGTTTTTTGTTCGTCCGGGCGAAGAGCTCGAGTGGTTCGAATACTGGAAGCAGCAGCGCCTGCGTTGGCATCTTTCGCTGGGCATTCCGGCTTCAAAATATCGTTTTCACGATCACGAAAAATTAGCGCACTACGCCAATGCCGCTGCCGACATCGAGTTTGAATTCCCCTTCGGATTCAAGGAACTGGAAGGCATACATTCGCGAACCGATTTCGACCTTGGGGCGCACCAGAAATATTCCGGCAAAAAGATTCAGTATTTCGATCCGGAGCTCAATCAAAGCTATGTGCCTTATGTAGTGGAAACCTCCATCGGTCTCGACCGTATGTTTTTGGCCATGCTAAGCAATGCATATACCGAGGAAAAGCTCGACGACGGATCGGAGCGCGTGGTGCTAAAGCTGCCTCCGGTGCTGGCTCCCGTAAAAGCTGCCATCCTGCCTCTGGTGGCCAAAGACGGACTGCCCGAAAAGGCTCGCGAAATAATGGAGGCACTTAAATACGATTTTTATTGCCAATACGAGGAGAAAGATTCCATCGGCAAGCGCTACCGCAGGCACGACGCCATTGGCACGCCCTTGTGCATCACCGTCGACCATCAAACGCTTGAGGATAATACTGTAACGCTTCGCGACCGCGATACCATGCTTCAGGAAAGGGTAGAAATTGCCGCGCTGGGAAACATGATTGGCCAAAAACTGAGGCCGCTCAGGGTTTGAAAAATAGTTTACTTAACAATAAAGGCCGGTTTGCTCATCGGCCTTTATTATTTAATACTTTTTCGGTGCATCGTGCAACTCATCGCTTAGTTGTATGGTTTTCTGCAGCACAATGTTGTTGGGAATAGAAACCAGGTTTCCCTCGTCAGTTTTTATGTAGGTGAAAAAAAGTGAAATATTGTCGACGATGCCTTCGATCGGGTACTCCTTGTCGAGAATCTTAATGTGGGCGCCAATGCGCACCGGATGATTGAAAAACAGGATAAGGCTGGCGCTGATGTTGGACAAAATGCTCCATTGGGCAAAAAACGCCACGCCAAGCACAGTGAGTATCGAGGTAATAAAAACCGTAAACTGCTGCGGCTTAACACCCCAAATTGCTGCAATAAATACAAACCCGACAAGAATCAGGAAAAAATTGATGATTTTGCTGATGATTCGTTTGCGCTCCAATGCAAAGTGAAACTTTTTCATGATGCCGTTCACAAGGCTGCGCAGCACTATTTTGCTAACCACAATAAAACCCAATACAATCAGGGTATGAATGAGCTGTAGCTGAGAGGTTTCCATATTCTTAGTCTGTAAGGAACAACGATCAGACCATTATAGAGTCAAAAAACATGCCATTCCGGTAAAAGTCCGAAAGGCTGCCTTGTTGTCAAGACAGCCTTTCGGTTTAGTTGTGATTTATTAGTGGTTATCCGGTGCGGTCATGCGAAGTCTCTCGCCTGCATCCTCAACCACTTTTCGCAGGAATTGCTCGCTGTAGCCTGGCTGCTTCACCTTAGGGTTGCGCTGACCGTGCTGACGCGTCTTGATATTGCCGTCCATATACTTCATGAACAGTTCCTGATAGAGGTGCTTATAACTGTGGAAAGTGCGTGCCACCTGATCGGTGCTGTAGTCGGTGAGGAAAGCCACAGCTGAAGCTTTGTCCTTCTCGTAGAGTTTCAGGGCGGCAGCATCTACCATGGGTGTACGTTCGATAAACATTTTCTCCAGACCGTCGCGCACCTTTTCCACATCGGGTTGTATGTACATCCAGCGTGTGTAGGCCAGGTTGGAGATCTGGTTTGTTATCCAAAAGAGCGAGGTTTCCGACCATTCCATCATGCCGCCATTGCCTTCGGCAATGTGTTTAGGATTCGAGGTCATACTGGTATAAAGCGGCATATAAACGCAGGCATTTGCATCGTCGACACCCCACCAAATGATTCCACCGATTTCGTCGGGCAACCATGAACGCGACTGGCTTACAAACGAGAAGCCGGTTTGCTGCGTAACGGTAGCGCGCTCGTTGACATAGGTGATGCCGTCAACCTTCCAAGTGAGCGGACGCCAGCGGTAAGGCACGCCATAAGGGCCTGCACCAAGGTCTTTGGTCATATCGAGTTCGGTACCCTGCAGGTGGTCGCGCATGAACATCATCATGTCGTGCAACGAGATCTTTCTTTCGGGTTTCACCCAGAGCGGCATTCGGTTGGTTGCGTATTTATTGGGGTTTGGGCGTCCGTCGGCAAAGGATTCATCGTGGCGGATATTGCCCTTTACATATTCCCAATAGTTGTCCATTCCTTGCGATACTTTATTGAACATGGTCCAGACGCGAATGTCGCAAAAACGCGCACCGCCAAAGTCAACCGGAGCATAGGTATCGCTGAAGCTGAAGTGTGCATCTTCGCCAACATACCAGCCTTTGCTGCGGGCAAAGCTGATTACATCGTGTGCGTAAACTACCTCGACTTCAGGATTGAAGATCTTGTTCATTTCCTTTGAAGTGATGGAAGTTTTGCCGTTGGCTATGGGGAAAGTCTGAATACGGGCCTGGTTGGCATGGCCACTCACGTAACCGTCGGGTATGCGCAGGGCAACCCAAACGGCGCCTTTGTTGGCATTGAATTGTTTTTTGGTTTTGCGGTCGGTTTTCATATCGGTTCCCTTGCCGATAAGCTCCATAATCCAAACCTCGTCCCTATCGGCAATGCTGAACGACTCGCCGGAGCTGTAATAGCCGTATTCATCGAGAAGTTCCGAAATTATTTTGATGGCTTCGCGGGCCGAACGGGCGCGCTGAAGCGTTACGTAAATCAAACTGCCATAATCCATGATTCCTGTAGAATCGGCCAGCTCAGAACGTCCTCCGAAAGTGGTTTCGCCTATGGCCACCTGAAACTGGTTCATATTGCCCACAACGTTGTAAGTGCGTGGGGCCTGGCGGATTTTGCCCAGATACTTACCAGTGTCCCATTCATAGATGTCGATCATCGTTCCGGGGGCATGTTCACCAGCCGACCAGTGGTACAGCTCGCCGTAAAGCACGTGCGAGTCGGCGGCGTAGGTAATCATGGTGCTGCCGTCAACAGAGGCACCTTTGGTTACAAGATAATTGGTGCAGGCCTGGCTTGTGCGGGGAAATGCGAGCATCAGTGCGGCAATGATCGGAGCTGAGAATAATTTAAGCTTCATATGCATTTGCGATGAGTTTGTGTTTGAACAAATGTAGGAAATTTTTGGAAATCAGCCCTCTTGAGCCACAGTGGAAGGCTTGATCCGGGCGGAAAACGGTCGAACGCCAGAATAGATCTCAGGAGTATCTGTTTCCTGCTTAAAAGCACAAACTATGATCATATGCAAGCCTTTAAAATGTCTCTGATAATGATCTTGACTATCGGAATTTTCAGTTTTATTGTATTTTTCTGGAAAATTAAGATTTAATATGGCAAACTACACAAAAATTGTTCGTTATACTATTCTTTTATTAGCAGTCAGCTGGGCTTTGGCTGGTATTTTCTATCTGCTCGGATTTGAGTTTTCGGGTATCAATGCAACGATATTTGGGTTTGCCTATATGTTTCTGCCTACACTCGCTGCGCTGGTTTTCAAGCCGAAAGAGGTAAGCTTCAGATCGCTGGTTTACTTTGATACAAAGTTGAATATCTGGTATTTATGGGCTTGGTTGATCCCGCCGGCAGTGGCGCTTTTAAGCATAGGCATCGCCTTGCTAATGCCAGGTGTGGAGTATTCACCCGATATGCAAGGT